>JADJEI010000006.1:0-300000 GCA_016709155.1 Ignavibacteriales bacterium
AATAAAACAATCCATAAATCCAACACCCTTAAAACAACTTTCATTCTCATACTCCTCCCTAAAGAAGGATAACAATAAAACAATTCTTCATCTTAATTTTTAAAGGATAATTTTTTATTGTTGTCATAAATCAGAGCCTCTATTTTGTATTCTAAACATTTCCTGAGATGTACTCAATTCATCAATACATTGGAAAGCCAGTATTACATAAATTACATTATAGGACAAGCCAAAATGTGCTGTCTGAACCTTATCATTCTATCGAAGTCCTATAATGTGAACTTATGTAAACTCGGCACTGAACCTTATCAGTTCATCATCGTTCCGCTTCAGGTGCAGGCACTTGCTGGCTTTCGCCTGACGGCTTAGCATCAGCTTTCCGTGCAGCGCACCTTCCGCTCCACTCACATTGAGCGAGCCTTTTCTTAGATCAATTTAAAAACAAAATTAAACAATCCCTCTGAGAGGGGAGAAGGGTGTGTTCCTAACTCCCGCCTTAACCTTGCTTCGTGTAAAGTAGTGTTAAGCTCCTCTCCTATTAAACGAATTTTGACTGTCATCCTGAGCTTGTCGAAGGATGAGCTTGCCGCTTGCCACGAAGAAGCTTGTCGAAGTGTTTTTCATTATTAAAATATTATACATTCTATCATTACTCTCGCTTCGGACGGCTCCACCCACCCACCCGCCGCCGTCCTTCGCTCAGTGAATTCCTTTTCTTTATTTAATCATAAACCAAATAGAGCAAAACAAAACCACACTAATCCTCTCTCATTATTCCGGTTTTACTGTAAACGTAAGTCTGTCTATCTGTGCCGGGACGTGGGGGTGGCTCACGCACTCGACACACCCCCACGCCCTTACGATCTCTATTTATTTTTTCCATATCTTAGTTCTCTGCAGAATGCCCGTATCCGCTTATGCGTCGCTCCGGTTAGTTTGCTTTCGGCTGAAGCCTGCAAACTAACACACGCATCAAGCGGAATACTTTCTTAATTGGTGTATTAATCTTACTCCTCACTTTAATCTTTTCTCTTTTATCTTTTTACTTTATTCTTTTACCTTCTTTTATCCTACTTTCCGTTTGACTTTTGACATCTGACATTTGACCCATAACAAACTCCCCCTCCTCCAAATTATACCGCTTCACGAAATACTCCTTCGTGAACCTAACCCCGATCTCACTCAGCGCCTTATCCCGCTCCGTACTGTGCTCGATCACGTTCTCTTTTTTCCTTAGCACCACCTTCGGTGCGTCAGTCATTCCGAAGTTCAGGTAACAGTAGTACTCAAGAAGAATATTAAGCGCATTCTCCACAATCTTCTTATCAGTAATCCCTAAGTACTCCAGCATCTCCCTATGGATTTCCGCCGCCTTATACGAACCAACACTCTGAAGCTCTGTTGTCAGAGTAACAGTTAGCACCGCCTTACTTACTTCATTATTGTGGAACTTAGCTAAGTTCTCGTACAACTGACCTATATCATACTGCGGACTCTCCTTTATCTCAATCACAGTACTATCAGGAAATATCGCAGTCTGATTTTCAATCATCAACTCTAAGTTCTCAAGCAGAATATCTTTATCAGGTTCAGTAGCACTCGGCGGATACCTGCCGATAAGGTAAGGCATCCCGAACTTCTCCATCATCACCTGCCAAAACTCCACCCCCGAACGCTTAAACGTCACCGCCCAATAACATCTGCTCAATATCTTTTCACCGTAAGGATTAGTGTAAGTCGGATGATACCTGCTCACAATAAACTTAAAGTCCGGTAACTTTTCACCCTCCTCAAATACATAACTGCCGTTAATTCTTTTTCTTAATCTTAATTCATTATCCCTGTTAAATATAAACCACTCTATAGGCTTGCTGACAACATCAACCGGACAAGCTCATCATTTATCTTTTCCATTCTATCTCTCCGATTGACATTCCAAAGAATACGCAATCAAGAATCTCTCCCATCACTTTTGTGATAGGAAGATTATTTATCAACTCAATTGCTTTGCTTTTTAGCTTCTCATCTTTATGATTTACCTCCAACTCCATCTGCAGTACCTGCATCTTTCGTTGTTGAATAGTTGACATCAAATGAGGATCAGTCAGCAAGTCACGATAAATATTATAATCATAATTATTCTCTGCGAGAATAGTATCAGGATCAGGCAGAGCACTAAACAACTGATAATACAAATCGAGTTTTTCCCTTGTAGCAAACTCTTTCAAAAGTTTCATATTTCCATTCTTAAATTTCTTACTCATTTTATCTCCAATTTATTTTAAATATCCCATTCCCAATTGAATTTATCCCCTTCTCCTTTGGAGAAGGGCGAGGGATGAGGCTCTTCTAACTTTCCTCCTCAGCCTCTCATTTGTTCTTTCCCTGCTCACCACTCTTATCTCACTACTGACCGCTCTATTAACTGTCTTGCAATAATTCAAAAACTGACTCACAGAATCCACCACATCATCAAACTCCCCATCCGGAAAGTCCTCACACTCATTCACAAGGTCCTTAACCCAACTCTCACCAACAGGCAGCTTAACCCTGCCTGCCTCAATCAGCGGAGTAATCGCGTGCACTCTTGCAATCTTGTCTTTATCAACTTTGACCGCTTTAATCGGCAGTCTCGTTTCCCTCTGCAGTTCCTGAATAAGTGATTGCCCGCTTGCCTTATCTTCGATAAGAATTTCATTCGGTCTGAAAAGCTCGTATAATCTTATACTATGCTTTTTCAATTCCGGGAACTCAACCCTACCCCGCCACATATCAATCAAATAATAACCATCTTCAGCAGTTTTCCAGGTAGTACAAACAGAATAATCATTCCCCTCCCCATCCTTAAAACCTGTATCCCAGCTTTGAGTAATCGCAGTGACTTTTTTCTCAAGAATGTACTCTCTTTCATAATACTTCCACCAGCTTGAATCAATAACCCCTTTAGATTCCTTATCAATAAACTTCCCAAACACTTCCTGATCTCGAAGCATCGGTGAAATTTCCATCACAAGATTATCAATCTCACTTTTTTCAATGTACGGATTATCATACGAAGAAAAATTAAATGCAGCCCATTGCAAATTCCCCTCTTGAGAGGGGTGCAGGGGTGTGTTGCCTTGTTTGTCAGGTAATACAAGTGGTGTGTTGCTTTCTCTGCCCGGAAGTTCAAGGGGTGTGTTCTTTCCTGTTTCACCTTTCACGCTTGTCCCTTTGGGATTTGACGTTTCACATTTCTGAAACAGTTCATAAAACAAATGCTTCTCATTCGTTTTCTTTACACTCTTCCCCTTTGGCGTTCCGCCAATAAGCACCTTCGCCTTAAAGTCCATAATCATCGGCATAATACTCTCAGTCCAGAGTCTCCTATTCTTGAGCACAATCCCCGCCTCATTGATAACAATGAGTGCGTAGCCAAAGCCTTCGATATTCTCAGGCTTATCGGCACTCCTGAAGTCACAAATACTTTTCCCGATCTTAAGATCATTCCTGTTTGCGCGGTACTTATAATATTCTTTAGGTATAGTCCGAAGTACAGGCATAAAATATCTCTCAACATACCGTTCGATATTTCCATAAATAGTATCAACCCAAAGCACCGGCGATACCCCTTCGATCATCTGCTCCATAACATAATTTGCAAAGCCTCTTGTCAATCCGAACCTTCTGCCTTTTGCTATTATCTTATAACGTGCATCACTCTCAAAAAATATCTTTGACTGGTTAGGATGGTACTTTATTTCTAATTTTAATTCTTTGCCCATTCTTGCTCATTCATTTGGCTGATTGTTCTAACTACTGTCAGTTTAAGTTCACCGCTCTCTTCAACTTTCTCTTTTTGTTCAAGATACTGTTTCCCGAGCCAGATAAGCATTGTAACATTTCCCTGCATTGCAACCTGTATTTGTTTCCGCCTTAACCTCTCTTTAAGATTAGCCTTCCCTTTTGTAAGAAAAATCTCAAAATTCCTTTTCAAGGTATTTTCATCATAACCCAATGCTTCTGATATTTCTTTGTTTGTTAAGCCGTAGGAAGCAAGCTTTTCTATCCTTTGCTCCTCTGTTAATTCTATTTTTTTCTTTGGTTTTTTATCCATTTCAATTCTCTATTGATTTTGCCTAATTTAATTAGTTTTAATATGCAAAAATACTTATTTTATTAAGTAATTCAAAGATTTTATTTGCTTTTATTAGGCTACATACTTATTTTTGCTTTATAAATTTAAGTGTTTATAGCTATTTCATTAATAATTAAGGTTCAATAAAATGGAATTCGAAATATTTAAGACCGGATCACATACTTCTGACAAAGGGATCACAAAAGATTATTCTCTTGATGATCTTAATTTTATAGCTCAGTCTTATGATCCTGAAGTCCAGGAAGCACCGATTGTTATCGGTCACCCTGTTGATAGTTCCCCCGCCTATGGCTGGGTTGAATCTCTTAAGGTTGTTGGCGACAGGCTTATCGCTAAAGCCAAAGACCTCATCCCGGAGTTTAAGGAAGCTCTCTCTAACAAACTTTATAAGAAAAGAAGTATATCGCTTGACTCTGAAGGTAAGCTCCGGCACATCGGTTTTCTTGGTGGAGCACTGCCCGCAGTAAAAGGTTTAGCCGATATTCAATTTTCTGATGAAATTACTAATACAATCGAATTCAGTACTGAATCTTCTGAAGCATCCCTTGAACTTGATCCTGTTCTTGAACCTGAACCTGATCTTGAACTTGAACCTGAACTTGATCTTGCCTAACTAAATAAGGATTTGTTCACTTCTTTTTCAGCAGAACTCGAATCTCTAAGAAACTCTCTAAGTACTTTATCTCAAAACTTTTCAGAGTTTTCAACTGCTAATGTTTCTAATGAATTGGCGAATCTCTCGAACCAGGTTAAGTCTATTACTAACAAACTCGATCTTTCTCAATTCAATCAGCTTCTTGATGATAAAGTCAATTCAGGAAACTTGACTCCCGCTTTGCGGAGCAAGTTAGATTCCCTTGTTGGATTCGTCGGAGCTTATAATTTTTCTGATGGATTTGAGTCTTTTCAATCTAAGCTTGTTAATCATCTATCTGAATTTATCAACTCAATGCCGAAGGTTCTCTATTTAGAAAACTTCGCTGAAAAGCCTAATGATTCGGTTCCTATCAAAGATGATTTTAATGGATTACCTGTTAATCAGGAATCAGCACTTATCCACCGAAAAGCACTTAGCATTATGAAGACTGAAAATATTTCGTACTTAAGTGCAGTTCGTAAAGTCACACAACCTTAATCTTGAACCTGAACTTGATCTTGATCTTGAACTAAAAAAAGGAGAAATAAATGTTCACTAATAAATCTAAATCACCTTTTCTAAAAACTGAAAGAAAGAAGAAAGCTAATGCTGCCTCTTCTAAACCTGAAACCGCTCTTGATACAAAAAAGTATCCATACAGTGATAATCGTGTTTCAGGTAAAACACATAGATCGAAATAATTTATAATCATATTAAGGAGAAAAAATAAATGGGTACACTCTCAAAAAATAGAATCGTTGATCCGGTTCTGACCAATATCGCAAGAGGCTATGTAAACGCTTCGCTTATAGCCTCAAAACTCTTTCCTGTTGTTGGTGTTGATAAGGAAGGTGGTAAAATACCTCAGTTCACTAAAGAAGCTTTTAAGATTTACAATACTGAAAGAGCTATCCGCGCTAAATCAAACAGGGTAAATCCTGATACTCGATCAGAGATTGATTTTGTATTAACTGAACACGATCTTGAGTATCCTCTCGATTACCGTGAAATTGATGAGGACATCACTCCCCTTCGCATTCACGCAGCTACTGTCGTAGCTGACGGCATTGCTCTTAGACACGAGAAAATCGCCGCTGATCTTGCTCAGGATTTAGCTACTTACCCTTCGGGTAATAAAGTCACTCTTGCGCCAGGTGATAGATTTACAACTACTACATCAGATCCTTTCACTATCTTCGATACTGCTAAGGAAGCTATCAGAGGCAAGATTGCAAAACGTCCTAATGTTTGTATAATCGGTGCCCAGTCTTACAAAGCGCTTAAAAACCACCCCGCAGTTCTTGATAGAATCAAATATACCCAAAGCGCTGTTATAACCCCGGAACTGCTTCGTCAGTTATTTGATTTCGATCAGCTTTTTGTTGGTGACGCTGTCTTTGCGGATGATGCCGGTACCTTCAGTGATATTTGGTCTGATAATGTTGTAATAGCTTTTGTTCCTCAACAGCATTCTGATTTACCGCGTTCCTATTACGAACCTGCATTCGCTTATACATTGCAGAAAAAAAACAATCCCATCATAGATACCTATGATGAAGGTGGTAAAGTTGAAATAGTACGAAACACAAATATCTTTACAGTTAAAGTTGTCGGTTCCGAAGCCGGTTACATAATCAATGACACCAATGCCTAATGCAATAACATCCCCTCTGGAGAGGGAAAAGAAGGGGTGTGTATTTTACAAGCACTAACTATGAGGTTAAAATGAACACATACATAATCAAAAAAACTGACCTTTTCTATAAAGGCAAACTCTATCCAGAAGGGACTAATATTGAATTATCAGACGAAGATAAACAAGGTCTTGATGACTACTTAATCCCATATGATAACCACAATCTTTCCGAACCTGATACGGAATCTACATCGCTTCCAGATTTAACAACTAAAACAACAATTAAAAAAAGGAACAATAAATGAAAACAGAAAACCCGGTTCTTATTTCTTCAGTAAAGACTACTGCTGCAATAACTAAGAATTTATTTATCAATTTCAATGGTGGGCTTTGCGCCAATAGTGCTAAAGCACTCGGCGTATCAAATGCAGATGCTGACTTAGGTGAAGAACTTCCTGTAATGATTGCAGGAATTGCTCTTGTTTATTCCGGCGCTGCCATTACTCTAAATGCTAATGGTTATAAGGAAGTCATTTCCGATGGAAATGGTAAAGCTCGCGAAGCTAATAATCTTTCTGTCTCTGTTCCTGCAGGTGCAACCCCTGTTGCATCAACTTCAGCACAGCCTAATCTTACAGAGGCAGGTTCAATACCTCCCGAATCAATCAACGGTTATGCAATGGATGCCGCCACGGGCGCAGATCAACTTATTAGAGTTCGCTTGCTTTAACATTAGTTATTCAATCTTTTTACTTTTAACTTTATTCTTAAAGAGGTGCTTAATTGCACCTCTTTTTTATTGACTCTTATTTTATTTCTTAATAAATTTCTCACGCCATTTTTTCCCTCCTGAAAATATGGTTTCCTTTGAGAGAGATGGACTGTCCTATAATTATTCCTTTAAATATTTCTTTCCCATCTCTCTCTTTTATTATCTTTGTGAAATAGAAAAAATATCCCAAAATAAATCCCTTATTCTTTTATCCTTGACATTTTCCACTCCTTGTTTTAGTTTTCGGTCGATGATTAAATCATCAATATAATATTGTTAGCCTTACAAATGAGGTGTTCAAGTCTGAGCACCTCATTTTTTTTAATTTCTCAACAGGGTTGAATCTAAATATAACTTTATTGTTATAATTTTCTTAACTATCTAAAGTTTTTATATGATAAATTGGCAAATCAATGAATGGGGACAAATCAAAAATATTTCTTGTGACGTTTTAATCTCTGCTCTTGAAAGAGATGAATGGACTCGTGAAATAGCTAATGGAGCAACATTAGTTTACTTGAAAGATAACAATCGCGTTGTCGTTCATTACCATCCCAGGAAAACATTTTATAATCCAACCTTTCTTAAAAAACTTATTGATAATATTGGGTGGTCAAAGGATGACTTAAAACGTTTAAAACTAATTAAATAAACTTCGTTTTTTTACAAATTGATATTTTATTACTTTTTTGATAATCATTTATTTTACCATACTTTTGTATGGTATGGCAAAGAAAATATTTTGGTCTCAATTATTTCTTAAAAATATTCAACCGGAAGATCCTGAATATTGGCAAAAAGCCTATGCAGAATTGCTTTATAGGTTAGATGATTATAACGAAAAAAACTGCTCTTGTATGCTCTGCAATGAGAAGAAAAACAAACTCATCGAAAGCAAAACCCACCTAAAATCTAAACCCACATTTGAGATGTTATCCTTTTAGATAGTAAAAGTGGACGGCTCGGCTTTGCTTTTCATGTTATTTTTGCTAATATTGCGTCTAAGGCGCTACGTCTCTGTTCTTTGAAGGTATGAAAACGCCTCTTTTTGTGATCGTGAGTTATATTTGTCAAATTGCGGCGAAAATTTTTCTTGATTAGCCTATATTTGCTATTTTGGGGGTTGTGTCAGGGTGGAAGGTGGGCTTGTTGGTGTTCAAATCAGTCGAGCTTTTTTTCTTATTCTACTTAGTATCATCTTTAACCAATTTGTTTATTTGATTCAAATATAACAATTTTATAATTGTTTAATTTATTATGCAATTGTCATAAAATATAACAACACAATAAAAAAATAAAACTGTTCCGCTACTTTCGTGCTGCCGCACTTGAAATCGCTACACAGTCCTATTTTTTTTCATTAAGCCATTCGATTTAAACAATCGCAATGCTAAAACAGAAGAAGCATTGCCATTGTTTCCATAATATAATACCAAATGTTTTTGCCCCTGAATTCAATTTACGTAAGTCATCTTAACCCTTCCTTTTCATTGAAAGCCCATTGTCGTTCTTACCTAACAAGGTAAAGGCAAAAAGGTGTAACACGAATAACGTCACCCCTTTTCGCCTTTACTTTCGGCGCTAAATCCTTTCGAAGTGATTACGGGGCAAAAACGTTTTTTTCGGGGTGTTGTGCCCTATTTATTAACTTAATCGAAAGGATACTTTTATGGATAGCTTAAATGTAAAAAATCAAAACACTGGTGAAATCGTACCGATTCCACCTCACAGATGTCATCGTAATTTGATGATACTGGAAGAAACTCATTCCGTTAATAGCTCGCATAATATAGTAATTGCCCGCCGTTCAAAATGTCGAATTTGCGGAAAGATTTTTGAAGAAGCTGATGATCGGGGTTTATGATGAAAGTTTACGAAAGCAGTCACCCAACAAAGCGGAATTATAAAAAAGTTCCGCAGATCAAAATAAAAAACTCACAGCTTAACGATTCCGGTTTTAATATCGGCAAAGAATTTGCCGTAATCTATCACCCCGGAAAAATTACTTTGGTACTTGTTGAAAATAATAAATCAATAAGCTAATTTGTATTTTCAAAATGTTAATTCTAATCAATAAAATATCAATCCAAAATTCATCAAAAGTAGGTATGTCTAAAAGTCGCTACACAGTCGCTACAAAATCGCTACACAATCAGCGGGATTCAATTCAGCTTTCGAACAAAAGCCTCAAATCCTTTCAGATTTGAAGCCTTTTTCGTGGGCCCAGATGGACTTGAACCACCGACCCTCTGATTATGAGTCAGATGCTCTAACCAACTGAGCTATGAGCCCGATTTTTTGATCGCACAAAAATAATATTTAATAATTCATTTCGCAATGTTATTTCTATTCTTCTAAAGTAATTCTTTTATTTTTTTTATTGTCAGAGGTGCAGAACCTTCAAAATGATTATTGACGTTCACATAGATATCCACATCCTTTTTCCTTATTTCGCTAAATAATTCAGCTAACTTTTTTACTTGTTCGTCACGACTGATATAAATCTTATTCCATTGTTCGTTGCTGATTTTTTCAATTTCTTTCCTTTCCGGTCCGTGTAATCGAAATACACAAATTCCGTTTATATGTTTTTGAAATTTTTGGTATGTCTCTATTGTCGAAGGCATAAAATATCCTTCCAGAAAAACATGAAAAAATCCAAGTTCATCCATAGCAGCAAAATATTTTTCGTTCAGATAATTTGGATTTCTTATTTCTATTGCTACAGGAATATTATTTGTATCAATTTCATCAGCAAATATTTTTAACTTATTCAGAAATGTATTCTGATCAGGCATTTTTAACTTATTCAAATATTCAAACTGAAGCATCACACAACCAAGTTTCTTTCCAAAGGAAGATAAAATCTCAATTGTTCTATTAAAAAGTTCAGCGGATAAAAAATATTTATTTGAAAGCAGAGGCTCTGTTTTACTTTTTTGATAATGGTGAGTGAGGCTGATAGCATTCGGCAGCTTAATAGTAAATCTAAAATCCTCTCCCACGCTTTTACTGTACTCTTCTACTAAGTTATTATCCGGCAGCAGAACTTTATCGTTTGGGAAGAGTGACCAAAACCATTGATCAATTTCGACAGTGTTTAACTGCTTTGAATATTCTTCTAAGTAATTGATCTGTTTTTTTTCTGGATAGACTAAACCCCTCCAGGAATCATATTTCCAACTGCACGTTCCTAATTTTATTGCACTCATTCGAATTAATGCTTAATTGAGTCTATTTCAATTCCATTATTATAAATTCTTGTGAATTGAAGTACTCCATTTGTATCAAGTGATTGCCACTCCCCTTCTCTCAAACCATTTCTAAAAACACCGCTTTCAGAAATTTGCCCATTCTTATGAAACCAAAACCATTTCCCGGTTAGAGTATCGTTTTTGAAATTGCCTTTTGATTGAAGTATTCCTTCAGCATAATAATATTTCCACTCGCCATTATTCTTATTTTTAGAAAGATTGCCTTCAATCTCTAATTTGCCGTTTTCAAAATATAATTTGAATAAACCCTCTTTTACACCATCCTTCACTTCAAATTCAATTTTTTTATCTTTATAAACTGAAACGTATCTGCCGGTGTATGGAATATCAGAAAGTGAGTCAGTATAAAGCAGTCCTTCTTTTACAACTAATCCTTTTTGATTCGAAGGTTTATTATTATTGTCATTACAAGACAAAACAAGGGGGAGCAAAATAAGAATTATCAAAAACACTTTTGGATTAATCATAATTTATATTTGAGGTTTAACGAAATGAAAATGAAATTGCACGTCAAATCTAACTATTATAAACTTCAAGCAGATTTTTTTGTCTGAAGTAAATCCTGCGAGATGACTTTTACTTCGCCAAGAACAGGCATAAAATTAGTATCACCATTCCATCTTGGGACAATGTGAAAATGGATGTGCTCTTCGATGCCTGCCCCGGCGGCTTTGCCAATGTTTGCTCCAATATTAAAACCTTGAGGTTTCAGTACTTTTTCCAGAGCAGACTTTGCGAGTTTTAACTTCTCAAAAATCTCAGCATATTCATCAGAGGTGAGGGATAAAAAATCATCCGTGTGGCGTAATGGCAAAATCATCAGATGACCGTTGTTGTAAGGGTAAAGATTAAGAATTGTAAATGTATATTTTCCTCTATCAATTAATAGGTTGGAGTCTAAATTAATATCTTCCATCTTTACCTGGCAGAAGACACAATCATTTTTGTCTTTCTGATGCTTAAATGAATCAATATACTGCGAACGCCAGGGTGACCAAAGTTTTTCCATTTTCATTCTTTAAAAATAATAGAGGCTGTCTCAAAAGTCTCATTTTGTCAGTCTGAGCTTGTCGAAGACTGATGGCAATGCCATAATGAATTCACACTTCGACTGGCTCAGTGTGACAGTAAAAATTACTTTTAAGACAGCCTCTTAATAATATAATTATTTATCTTCTTCTCTAGATTTTTTATACTCTTCAATGACCTTTTGCTCAATCTCTTTTGGAACATCTTCATAATGAGAGAATTTTCGTTTGTGCACTCCGCGTCCCTGGGTAAGGCTTCTTAATTGAGAAGAATATTTATAAAGTTCTGCTAAAGGAACTTTGGCTTTAATAATCTGGAAGTGTCCATCCGAATCCATACCTGAAATTTTTCCACGACGGCTTGAGATATCACCCATGACATCTCCCATAAATTCTTCGGGAACTGTAACCTCAATATCATAAATGGGTTCAAGAAGACAAGGCTTCGCCATTTCAAAACCCTTACGAAAGCCCATTGAAGCTGCTATCTTAAATGACATTTCATCCGAATCGACAGTATGGAAAGTTCCATCAAACAATGTGACTTTTACATCCACAACTTTATTTCCCGATAGAACTCCTTTTTCCATCACTTCAATAATACCTTTTTCAACTGCAGGAATAAATCTTCCCGGCACTACACCACCAACAATTCCGTTTACAAATTCAAACCCGGTACCACGAGGTAATGGTTCAATCTTAAAATGAACATGACCATATTGTCCGCGTCCACCGGATTGTTTCTTGTGTTTATATTCAACATCATTTGCAGTTCCTTTAATAGCTTCGCGATAAGGAATTTTAGGTTCAACAAGATCAACCTCAACGTTGTATCTTTCCTTTAATCTTTTTACTGCTAATGCTAATTGTAGTTCACCCTGTCCAAAGATAATTGTCTGCGCAATTTCAGGATCATACTTAACATTGAATGATGGATCCTCTTCGTGCAAAGTATGCAAACCGGAAGCAATTTTATCTTCATCCCCCTTTGCTTTAGGAACAATCGCACCCCTAATCACTGCTTCAGGAAATTCAATAGGATGGAGAGTAACGGCAAAATTCTTTGAAGCAAGTGTATTATTTGTGTGTGTGTCTTTTAACTTAACAACCGCACCAAAATCACCCGCAGAAAGCTGAGTTACTTCCTTGCGTGTTCTTCCGTTCAGCATTGATAACTGGGTAAGTCTTTCAATTTTGTTATTTGCTTCATTCACTAAATCCATTCCAGCCTTAATTGTCCCTGAATAAACTCTGAATAAAGAAAGTTCACCAACATGTTGTTCTGCAATTATTTTAAAAATGAATACTACCGGTTCACCATTTGGATCGGGTTTGATTAATACTTTCTTTTTATCTGAACCGAGTACCGCTTCTTCACCACCTCTTGCAGCAGGCGATGGAAAATACTTAGCTGTAAAATCTAAAAATAAGTTTATCCCAACAGCTTTAGCCACCGACAATGCAAAAACAGGCGTGAGACTGCGTTTTAATATAGATTGGCGAATTCCCTCATCGAGTTCCTGCTCGGTTAATACACCTGCTTCGAAATATTTATTCATCAATTCTTCTGATGATTCAGCTACTTTTTCGATTAACTCAGTACGATAAACTTCTGCGGTAGATTTAAGTTCGGCGGGAATTTCAGATTCAGTTACTTTTTTGCTGCCGGGATCTCCGTATGTGTAGGCTTTCATTTTTAATACGTCAATCACAGTTTTAAAATTTACCCCTTCGTTTGCAGGGAAAGAAATTACTATGCTGCCGGAAGATAGTCGTTCTTTAGCTTGCTGAAGTGTTCGCTTGAAGTTTGAGTGCTCATTATCAATTTTATTTATGATAACGGCTGAAGGTAGAGCAAACTCATTAACGAATTTACCTGTAACTTCAGAGCCGACTTCCACCCCCTCGGCTGATTTGAGCAGCATTACAGTGGTGTCGCAGACACGCATAGCAGTTTTTACATCGCCGATAAAATCAGCGTATCCGGGTGTATCAATAATGTTTAGTTTTGTGTTGTTCCATTCGAGGTGAAGCAGTGAAGCAGAAATGGATATCTGTTTTTCAATTTCATTCTGGGTAAAATCGGAAACGGTATTTCCGTCGGTGATATTTCCTATTCTATTTATCTCTCCGGCTGTGAATAAAATCAGCTCGGAGAGAGACGTTTTGCCGCTTCCGCCGTGCCCAATTAAAGCTATGTTCCTTATGGAATCTGGTAAAAAATTGTTCAAAGGATTATCCTCCTAATTTATAGGTAAGAAAAATTAATGTTGATTTTTGTATGTTGACCAAAAAGAGTTAACCCCATTAAAAATAGCGGAGAGGTTTTTCAGCAGACCCATTACCGGTTCTTCCAAACCCCTCCTAATGTTTTCCTCAAATGAAATTATTTTATCTACGCTGTCTTTCACATTATTAACAACTTCTTTGGAAATGTAAATCTGAGAATTTATTTCATCCGTTAGCGTTGCCAATTTATCGCTCAAATCCCTGGCTGAATTAATCAGAGGATTAAGATCAGTTGTTAAATCTGAAATTTTCTTTTCAATCTTATTAACTGATTTAGTAATTCTTGCGATGTAAACAATCAGAGCAATACATAAAGCCGAAGCTGAAATTAATAATATGATTAAGAAGACAGATGTAGTATCCATAATTTCTTACGATTCTTTTGTCTCTCTGTAAGCATCCATACCGGCTCTTACAGCAGTTTTAATTTTGTCAGTTTCTTGTTCAACTACACCTTTGCCTGTTGAAACAAGTTGACTTGCTTTTAGTTTTGCATCTTTAAAAATCTTCTCAGCATCTTTTAAAAGATCCTCCGATTTCGATTTAGCATCAACAATGATTTTCTCTGATCGCTTTTTACCTTCGTTGATCATGTCTTTTGCTTTTTCACGAGCATCATTAACATATTTTTCTGCTTCATCAAGATAATCATCGGCTTTTGCTTTTATGTCGCTGCGAAGTTCTCTGCCGCTTTTAGGAGCATACAATAAAGCCAGTACTGAACCGACTATTCCACCGGCTAAAAATCCGATCAATAGTCCTTTCTTTAATCCATTTTCTTGTGACATTTTAAATCTCCTTTTCAATATTTATTTGTTCAATTAAAGTTAAGATTTCTTCATCATAGAATCAATGATTTTTATTAAACACACAAAGAAAAGTGCGTCTAAAGGTTTTTAACTATTTCCGCTCCAAACTCAGATGATTTCACTTCCTTTGCACCCTTCATTTGTCTTGCGAAGTCATAAGTTACAATTTTTGATTTAATAGTTTTCTGCATAGATTTTTCAATCATTCGAGCAGCTTTGTTCCAGCCGAGATATTCGAGCATCATAACACCGGATAGAATTACGGAACCGGGATTAACTTTATCCATTCCGGCATATTTGGGAGCTGTGCCGTGTGTAGCCTCAAATATTGCAGTTGAGTAGCTCATATTGGCTCCGGGTGCAATTCCTAATCCACCAACCTGCGCAGCGGAGGCATCGGAAAGAAAATCACCATTCAAGTTTGGTGTTGCAACAACATCATACTCAGAAGGGCGAAGAAGCATTTGCTGAAACATACTGTCTGCTATTCTATCTTTAATTAAAATTTTACCTTCAGGCATTTTACCATTATGTTTTGAATAAAGTTCATCTTCAGTAACAATTAAATCTCTAAATTCAGTAACAGCAACTTTGTATCCCCAATCTTTGAAAGCGCCTTCGGTAAATTTCATTATATTGCCTTTGTGTACGAGCGTTACACTTTTACGTTTATGATCACGTGCAAACTCGATAGCTTTTCTTACAAGCCGGGCACTTCCAAATTCACTGATAGGTTTTATCCCCACCCCGGAGAGCGGTCTGATGTTTTTATCAAAGTTTTTATTAATGTAATTAATCAGTTTGTTAGCCTCATCGGTACCCGATTTAAATTCAATACCGCAGTAAACATCTTCAGTATTTTCTCTAAAGAGAACGATGTCCACATCTTGAGGTCTTTTCATAGGGCTTGGAACGCCTTTGTAATATTTAACCGGACGAACACAAGCGAACAGATCGAGTAAAATCCTTAATGCAACATTTAAGCTTCTGATACCACCCCCAATAGGAGTTGTAAGCGGACCTTTAATCGCAACTACATATTCTTTAATAGCTTCAACAGTCTCATCAGGAAGCCATTGATTTTTACCGTAAACTTTAACTGCTTTTTCACCGGCATAAACTTCCATCCAAGAAATTTTCTTTTTACCACTGTATGCTTTTTCAACAGCTGCATCAAGCACCATTTTTGCCGCACGCCAGATATCCGGTCCGATACCATCACCTTCGATAAATGCAAGGATAGGATTATCGGGTACGATCAGTTTATCATTTACTACAGATATTTTTTTCCCGAGGAAGGAATAATTATTTTTTATACTTCTTTATAAGAGAATTCCCTTTGTTTTTATTTTGTAAATCGAAATTTATAGAGCCAAATCTTTTTTGATAAAATGAAACACTTACTACTCCAACAAGAACTGCAAACCATAAAGTCGCAACCCTTATGATAAATGTTGAAGCAACAGCAATCTCTTTTGAAGCACCAATTTTCATTGTCAAGTATGTCAATGAGCCTTCTGTAACACCTAATCCACCGGGCAGCATAGAAATTGCACCAACGATTGTGGCAAAAGCATAACTAAAAGATGCCCAGAAGAAATTAATTTGCACATCAAAATTAAACAGAATCAAAAAATATCCCAAACATTCAAATGACCAGGAAATGAGACTTATAAAAGTTGAAATCAGCAATGGTTTAATTTGTACTAAAGTATATGAACTTTCGTAAGCCGTGTGAATTGATAAAAAGTATTTTTTTAAGAATGAAATTTTTTCGAAAATTCTGATTAAAGGCAATGCAAAGCGCTTATTGCTCATTATGATTAAAACAATCAGAAAAAAAAGTGCAACGCCTAAAACTATGTTTCTTCCATAATCAAAAAAATATGCGCCTGTCAGTGTAATAATTAGTAAAGAAACAAAATCGGTTATTCTTTCAAATAAAATGACAGGTCCGGTTACAGCTACGCTTGTTCCGATTACCTCTTTTACAAGATAAGCTTTTAACAGTTCGCCCATTTTACCGGGAGTAACACTCATAATTAACCCGGAAAGAAAAATTGAGAGTGAATCTTTCCACTGAATTTTTATTTTTAGCAGACCTAAATAATAATGCCACTTGGCAAATCGAAATAAATAATTTAGAAAGGAAAGTAAAAGTAAAACGGGCAGCAGCCACAATGAGAATTTACTGAATGTTAATACGAGTAAATCGAAGTCAGCATAAATTGTGAATGCTAAATAAAATATTCCGCCGAGCGCTAAAGAAAATAAAAGCCGCTGTTTAATTTTCTTTATCAAACCCCTACCTCTTTAAGAGCATGATAAACTCTCGAAAGCGGAAGTCCAACTACATTATAATAACAGCCGTTAATTGCTTGAATGAAGACAGCACCAAAGTCATCCTGAATTCCGTAGGCGCCTGCTTTATCCATCGGGCTGCCGCTTTCAACATAAAGAGAAATTTCTTCATTAGTAAGTTTACGAAATTGAACGAATGTTTTTTCGTAACCGCATATTTTTTTATTTGTTGATGTATTGAACACAGCAAAACCTGTATAAACTGTGTGCTTTCTTCCACTCAGTTTCTTAAGAATTTTTACCGCATCTATTTCATCCTTTGGTTTACCAATAATCTTTCCATCGAGCACAACTATTGTATCAGCAGTAATTATAATTCCATTTTCTATTTGTTGAAGAGCTAATTGAAGTTTTTCATCGGCTAATCTTTTTACCATGCGAAAAGGTTTTTCATTTGGCAATTGCTTCTCGTCAAGATTAACCGAAAGAGTTTTGAATTTTAAATTTATCTGCTGGAGTAGTTTTTTTCTTCGCGGCGAAGCTGAGGCAAGTATTATGGGGAGGGATTTAATTATCATTTTAATATAATGATTTCTGTTCCGGGAAAATAAAAATCGACAATGGTTTTATAATCTTTTTTATTCTGTGACTGATAGATAGCTCCCCATTGACATAATCCAACTCCGTGACCATTTCCCCTACCTGAAATTTTAATGCTATCTTCCGAAGTTTCAATATCAAACAAAGTGCTCCGCAGAATTGCCGAATTATCTGAATTTCTGATTATACTTCGCATTGAATTACCGAATAAGCTAACATGCTTTTCAAATGAATTTGAATCTTGTAAATCTAATTGTAATTCATTCACTCTGCCGGATGGAAAACGGGATAATATTTTTATATCTTTAATAACATAATTTGAATCTGCCAACAAACCTGCAGTGACAATTCTTTTGACAAAACTTTCCTTAGAATAATGTTCTATCCACTCAAACCTTGGTGCAATGCTGCAGTTAGAAGGACTGCCATCCTTTACTCCTTTCATGTAAGCAGCCCCCTGCCCTTGAAAAACATTCGATGCTGCTTCAGTTTCTCCACCACAAGTTGAATGATAGAATATTTGCGCTGTTTCGCCTTTGTAAGTGAGAATCATATTTTGGGTTTCATCAACTGCAAGATTGGAAATTTGAGTCTCCGAATCTGCACTGCCGTAAACCTGATCACGCTCGTCTGTATAAATATCAAATTCATTTTTTGAATTAAAATTTTTGTATTGCGTAAGTACGAATGCAGATAGCAACTGCTTTTAATGCTTCAAAATTTTCATAACCATTCCCGGTCGGCATTTCTTTAGGCAGGACTCCTTTAACATAGTCTTCAAGTGATATTACGTTAATGATATTTATCTTACCGTGAGCCGGAGTGAATTTAATTTTTCCATGATAAACTTTCCCCCCCAGGTTTACATGTTCAGAATTGTCACGCGATGAAAAAATAAACTTGTATGAATTAAATTCCATACCATTTATTTCAAGCAGCAGATTCTCTTCATTTTGAGAGAGAGAAAAAATATTCCCTTTGCTTATAAGCGCGATGATTCTTTCATCATCTTCGATTGATAGATCGGACAAAACTGTATAGCTGATTTTATTTTGCTGATCGGAAAGAAGAACATTTATTTCGTTAAACTTTTCGGCTTCAACTACTTCATCTGCACCGGTGAATTTGACAGAGCTTGAACAGCTAATTGATGAAGTAAGAAGAGAAATAAAAATAAGTGCAGAGAAAAATTGTAATAGAAGGGAGAAGGTAAATGAATTGAAAAAAATTGTGTTAATTTTTAGAAAGGAAGTGCTGGAGCGAAAAATCATCTAAACATAGCTTTGATACTGCCCCACGTCCTCTTTACACCTGATATGCTATGTGAAACAGAAACCTCCGCAGAATAGGAAACCTGATTGTTGTTGTCAACTATTTTAAGCCGATAAACAAATACTAAATCGTTTGTGCGATAAGCTGTTTCGTCAGTAAAAGAATAAAATGAATTTGACCCTTTAGGTTCGATAGTTGATAGTTCAATGTAACTGCTCTGGGGGGTTTTTCTTTCGATGACGAAGTTTTTGAGATTAGATTCTTCTCCTGTTTTCCACTCAAGAATAATATCTTCACTGTCACTTCTTGCGTGAAAGTAATCAATGTAAGCACCCGCAAATGCGGTTGCTATAATTGATAATACTAATAATGTTCTTAAAACTTTCATTTTACAATCAAAATATATCCTTCATCCGTGTGAATGTCAAGAGTTTTTTTGATTCTTTAATTCTGACCAAAATATTTTTATAAGGAATTAAAAAGGAAAATATTGTAGTTATCAAAACAATTTTTGTTACTTTGAACTCAACCCCCCAGCCCCCTTCTCTTATAAGAGAAGGGGGAAAAGGGGATGAGTTATTTGGTTTACTAGCAAAAACCAAATACATACGAAAAAATCGAACAAATAATTTTTTTGAAAAAAAATAAATGTTTTTGCCTAATTCTAACTTTCCTGCTTTACCAATTGAACTTTGAAACCGTTGAAACGGTTAATCATTATTTGATTTACATTCTCAACGGGATTAATCCCGTTGAGAACTTAAAAAATATTTAACTGCCAACCGTTTTAACGGTTTGCTCTTCTCTATAATCAACTTGCCTTATAGGCAATGGGTATTGTTTTTAGTTACTGAAGTTACACAAAATGAATTTTAAGGGCTTATATTGTCATTCACATCCCATTGGGACACGAATTCATCTTCCGCTTATTTTAGTACAAAGGATACCCACTTTCGCGGTTATAACAATCATCATTCAAGACCGCACGGAACTTCAGTCATTAATTTATAACGATAATTCGATAGCAAATGTACTCGTCCAATAATTTTTTTTGTTGTCAGCCTGAAGTAAAACAGCCGCAGTAAATAATACCCCTTTATTATATTGGCTAATCGGAGCAGTGTTACCCCCTAACTCGACTTCAAAAGTACCGGATGATTGTGCATTAAATTCTTTTTGATATGTGATTAAAACATACGGGCTTGTGTCCGGCAGCTTTGGTTCATAAAGAAATAGAATTGCAAAAAACTTATGCGGCTGCTTGAAAAAGTCTATACTTGCACCACCCTTCAACTTTGCTAAAAATGTTATAGAGTTATTTCCAAAAGTGATATCGCTGACAGTTGCGTAATCGTTTCCAGCCGGAGTAATAATATTGGATAATGTCAGACTATCCTTCCTGGCATAGGCAAGATTGTTTTTAATTATTTTTTGGTAACAATTCACACCGGGGACGCGAGCACCACGCCAGACATCTGAAAGTTCTTTAACGCTATTAATAATTTTAGCAAAACATACTGTCAAACCAAACTTACTCTGCTCATTTTTGAAAGCCGCAGAATTACTCATCTTGTGTTTTGAAGGGGCTGGATAACAAAATTGTCTTCCATAACGCATCTTGAACATTTCGTCACCGATTTTTCCATGATAATCACCCAGTATGCGTTTGGTTACAATTGCCATTTTAAATACCTCAAATTAAAGACTTAATAGAACTCACATATAAATATAAGCAGGAAAGAGGTATTATCAAAGCGTATCTTTAGCGTATAAATAGCGTATGAATAGCGTAAGACAAATGGAATTACTGCATGACAGGTGTGGGAGAAAGACGAGACGGCGAAGGAATGAACAATGAATAATTTACAATTTAGAATTAAGCTCAGGAATTTATTTCTATAGATTATTGGCAGGTAAGTTTATTTCAGGCAAGAAGATGATATTATCCTCGATTTGGCAATAAAGATATTTCAATTTTTGAATAAAGAATTATTGGACTTTATCAATTCATTTTCTTAATTTGAACAAGGTTTATAAAGTACTCGTTGAATTTTTACAATAATAAATCGTACTCCCTTCATTATTTGGAATTGTAAGGGTAGTGATATAATAAATAAATTAAATTTATTTTTTATCGAAGGGTTCTTGTGAGATTGGTGCTTCATTTAGATTGTGATATAAATAGCTCAATTCCAATTAACTACAATTATCAGTTAAGCTCAGCAATTTATAGTTTGTTGCAATTTGGATCTCCAGAGTTTTCAGAATTCTTGCACGACAGAGGATTTAAAGTTGATGGTAAAAAATATAAACTCTTCACGTTTGCACTAAGATTCGAAAAGATTGAATTAAAAGAGGAATCATCTTATCTTAAAATCACCAAAGATTAAACTTATGTCTCCTCCCCGCTTATTGATACCTTCATTAAAAAATTTTGTAATTGGTACTTTCGAAAACAAAGTGATTGATATAACTGACAAAGATCAGACAATTACATTTAGAATTATCACTGCTGAAATTCTTCCCGAAATATCCTTCTCCTCTAAAATGAAATTCGTCCTGCTATCTCCAATAATTTTATCAACTCTGGTAGAACATAATGGCAAAATGCAGCAATATTACTTGCGCCCTGATGATATAGAGGATATGAGTAGAGTACTGACAAAAAATCTATTAAATAAAAAAGGATTGTTAAACAGAAATCAGACTTTGAACGAATACTGCAAATTGGAATGGGATGGAGAGTACGTTCAAAAGCACAGAAGGGTCACAAAAAAAATAACTATAAATGAAAATGGCAGATTTCCGGTTGACGTAATAGGGATTCAAGCCCCATTCACAATTGAAGGTGATCCCGAATTAATTAAAGTTGGTTATGAATGCGGCTTTGGAGAAAAAAATTCTATGGGTTTTGGATTGGCAGAAGCAGTATAATATTAGAAATTTTTAAATAACAGATTCAAAACAAAATAATTCAGAGGTTCAAATGAAAATATTACACTTAAATAAACTCAGCAATGAAAAAGGCGGTAAGAAACTTGCTTTTTTTGACATCGAAACTGATGATGGAATTATCATTAAGGGATTTAGTATTGTTGATGGAAGCAAAGGTAAATTTGTAGCCTCGCCTGACGAAAAAGGTAAAGACGGGAAATATTACGAAAGGGTAATACTGCCAGCAGAATTAAAGAATAAAGTTGAAACAATGGCGCTGGAAGAATATGAATCAACCAGACACTGATTACACAGATTTACACAGATTAAAAATTAATTGGAGATGAAATGAGATTACATTTTAGTTTAACTGAGAATACTCAAACAGTTCCTTTTGATTACCAAAACTTTTTAATCGGCACTTTTCACAAGTGGATAGGATGGAATGAAATCCATGATGAAATTAGTCTTTATTCGTTAAGCTGGTTACAAGGCGGCAAAATGATTAAGGATGGATTCAGCTATACCAATGGCGCAAAATGGTTTATAAGTTTTTGGGATGAAGAAATTGGCAAACAATTAATTACGAATGCTACAAAAGATCCAGATGTTTGCTGCGGTATGGTTGTTAAAGAAATTCAAATGCAAGACACGCCACTTTTTTAGTTCAAATGAAAAATTTACTTTAGCGAGCCCGGTACTTGTTAGAAAATATGATGAGAATAAAAAAGCAATCCATCTCACTTATAAAGATGAAGGAACCAGTTTTTATTTAACGGAAACATTAAAGAAAAAATTAAAGTGTGCTAACATAAGTGATGATATAAAAAATTTCATTTGATAAAAATTATTCTAATCCGAAGACGAAACTAGTTAGGATAAATGGGATTTATAACCGAGTTAATTTTTGCCCCGTGATAATTGAAGGCACCCGGAAGCAATACGGTTTGCCTGGAATGTCGGTGTTGGGCATTCAACAGGCTGCGGCTTTGGAGCATTATTATGAAAGATATAAAATATTATTTGGTAAAATATTCCGGTCCGTTTGGTTTTATAAAGCCATGGACTGCTGTGAGAGACGGGGAAACTTTTAGTCAACAGTTTTTAACTCCCTCGATTGTTAAAGGAATTGAATTAAAATTATTTCCAGAGTTATTGGATGGCATAAACAAAAACACCGGGATTCAAAAAATCATTAGACACCGCCTTTCTTATAGCTCTATTTCAACGCAGCAAGAACAGATTCAACCAAAAGCATTTACCGTAAAAAAGAAAATTGTTTCGCGCTCTAAATCTATACTGAAACGAGGAGTGATGATAAACCCGGTATTGTATTTAGCTTTTAATAATATTAATGATGCTCAACGAGCAGCAATGCAACATGTTTGTCTTTGCCGTAATGAGGATGTTTTATTACCAAGTGAAGAAATTGTAGAAGTAAATGAAAAGAATTTGATTTGATTGATGGATTTGAACTGATCTTTGGTGAAAGTGAAGATTCATTTACCGTGGGTTACAATCGTTTCAATATTGCAGAGCCTATGTATGGTAAAATTGAAATTCATGGAAACCCGACAAGAATTGAAGCTGAAGAATGATTACCCAGACGAAGACACTTCTTGCTAAAAGTTTAAGAAACGGCGGGACTTCGCTTATGGAACATACTGAATATGTAGTAGATGCAATCGAAAAATAGCCGCAAAAGTAAATCTTAATATCGATATAGCCCGGAAAGGTGCAGTGTTGCATGATCTTGGCAAAGCACATCCTTCGTTTCAAGAAAAACTTATTAATGATAAAATTGACCTGATTGAACAAAGAACAGAAATTCCTTTGCGGCATGAAATTTCATCTTTGCTATTCCTTCCTTCGTTTCCCCAAAATGAATGGGATTATTTAATTGAAATGATCATTGGACATCACAAATCAATCAAGTCGTTAACTCAATCATCAAACGGTAGAGGAATAATTGATTTGGTTGAGGGATACGGTGAAGATATAATTTTTGAAAGACACTCAGAGAATTGGAATGAGTGGAGTATAGATGCTGATGCTATTATCGAGCATTTCGGATACGCAACACGAGAATTAACTTTAAATGAAGTTCGGCAGGCGTTTGATTATCTCTTGGACTATTGTGAGCACACAAATTTTGAATGGTCTAAATGGAGAGGGTTATTAAATGCTGCAGATCATTTTGCTTCTGCTTTAGTAGAATGCACTGAAGAACAATCTGCTAACATATTTCTAGAGCCAAATCTGGATTTCTTTTTTAACAGTACGAGAAGAAGTGAACTCTATCATTTATCAACGATAGATGTTCAAGATAAAAGATTGCATACATTAGTTACAGCGCCAACTGGAGCAGGTAAAACGGATTTTCTAATTAAGTTGCAGAGGGAAGAATCTTTTATACTCTTCCGTTTCAAGCCGCAATAAACGCAATGTGTAAAAGAATTAAAGAAGATGTCCAAATGACGATGTAAGATTATTACACGCATCGAGCAGGTTGGTGCTAACAAATAACGAAGTTAAAGAAGAAAAAGCATTACAATCACTTACCAGCGCTTCTATAAAGTACTCACACCTTTTCAAATTGCTTCCGTTGTTTAAGAACCAAAGGATATGAAGCTACTGCTCTTGACTTACAAGGAAACGATATAATTCTTGATGAAATACATTCATACAATTATACTTCAATGGCTCTGGTTTATGAGGTAATCAGAACACTTTTGTATTTGAACTGCCGTATACATGTCGGAACCGCTACAATGCCTACCGCGTTGAGAAATTTAATTTATGATTTATTGGGTGGAGAAAAAATGTTTACAAAGTTGAGTTGGATGAGAACCAATTAGAAACTTACAATAGACATTTTATTTACAAGATTGAAAATGATGACGCTGTATTTGAGATCATTGACAAAGGAATAAAGCAAAAAGAAAAGGTATTGGTTGTTGTAAACCGGGTTAATAGAGCGCAAACAATATTTGAAAACTGGAAAAACTTTATCCAAATATTCCCAAATGCTTTTACACAGCAGATATAAAAGAACGGATAGAGCAAAAAATTGAAGATAAAATTAAAAGTGATTTTGACGCGAAAGTAGGACCATGCATTGTAGTTGCTACACAAGTTGTTGAGATTAGTTTAGATATAAGTTTTGATATTTTGATTACTGATGCCGCACCGTTGGATAGCATGATTCAGCGCTTCGGCAGAGTGAATAGGAGAAGGAATGAAAACACCATAGGAAGACTAAAAACTGTCTATATAATAAAACCTTCTGAAAATAGTAACGATTCAAAACCATATAACCATGAGATTGTGAAAAAGAGTTTTGATGAATTGCCTGACGATTCAGTGTTAAAAGAAAATAGTATTCAAAAATAATAGATCATGTTTATCCGCAAATTGATATTGGTTCAATCAAATCTCATTGTATTCTTGGAGAGAATGGCTTAAGAATTCAGAAATTATGCGATTATCCAAAATCAGTTTTGTTGGAAACTCTTGACATAGATTCAGCTTGTTGTATAGTTGAAGGTGATAAGGAGAGTTATAACAAAGCAAGAAATGAAGAACGGATACGAATGGAGATACCTATCACAGTAAAAACTACATTTAATAAATTTTTCCAAAAGTAAAGGACAACTTACTTGCGGCTCCTGGCCTTTTGTGATTCCAGATGAATTATACGATAGCGAAAAGGGATTAAGCTTAAAAGAAACAGAGAATTTTTTATAAAGAAGGAGAAAAGAATGTATGCATCCATTATAGGAAAGAAATTAGTTGCGTTGACAAATCAGAATGCAAAAAAGAAACGGTGCGTCAAAGAATTTTGGAAAGAAGTATTCATTCCGCTTTTTTTTTGATGAGCAAAAATATTTGTTAAGGAGGGAATACACCATTAGAAAATCCTAAAATTTCATGGGAGAAGAAAAAATATCCCACACTCGAAGAACGCACTAAAAGAATTGAAGCGATTATAAAAAATATCGAAAGTGGCGTTCCGAATACAAGCAATTCATTGGTAGCGGGAAGTTCTGACCTTGAAGCAACTACTTCTGGACAAATGACAAGCTTTAATTTACCCTTGAGTCAAGAAGAAATATATGCATCATGGATTGGAGTTGGGTTAGGTGTTCGAGTTGAAGGTGGGTTCGTAATTCTTTTTGAAAAAGAGGAGATAATTAAATTACTCTATGAAGGTTGGCAAAAATACAGAGAGTTGGTTAATGATACACCCAACTTGAAAGGAAACCAGATTGAAACATGGAACGGGCACTGGTTAACGTTTGCTTTAAGGAATGCAAATTATCAAAAGGCATTATTCGTTCCACCATTTAAACTTGATAAGAGTGTCAGTAAAATTGAAACCCAAGGTTGGATAAAAGTTCTCTTTGCTCTTGCAAGAAAATTCCCAAATGAAAAAATGAACGTTCATATTTATAGTTTGAGTAAAACAAATACCACTGTCGGTTTTATTCAAATTAACCTACCAGAAATAAAGCGTGAAATTGAGATGTATGATTACCTTTTCGGTGAGCTAAAAGGTGTTGGCAAAAAGCAATAGACGAAGTATATAACACACAGTTTGCATTCCGAACTGCTTTACAAAGCGGAATAATAGGGCTACAAGAAATTAACTAAAAGCTTTACGTGAATACTTCCCGCAAAGAAATAAGGAACCAGTTTATCCTAAAATTAAAACGATGAAAAAAAAGCATAATCAACTATAACATTTATTTATCATGGGTATTAGCAATGTTAAAAACAAAACAACCATTCAAGCTGCCGAAGAAACCGCGAAAATTCTTCAGGAATATGTGTCCATTCTGCTCGTGGCAAAAAGACATCATTCAATAATGTAGAAAAGCTTCTTGAATCTTCAACAAGAAAATTGTTCATAGAAAACCTAATTGAAGTACTTAAAGACAATCCATTGCAGGGTGAGTTCTTCGATTCCCTTGTTGACGAAATGGATAAAATGCAAGCCGATAAGTATCCTTATTTTCTTACATTGGTCAAGTTCAAATATGCTTATTTAAACAATATAAAATCATAAAGGAGAGATCAGATGAAAAACTTTATTTCCTTAAAAGTCTGGTCATTATTCAGAACATACCGTTTTCTGTGTCCAAGACGGACAAAATCTTACTACGATCAACAGTTTGGAGTACGATGCGCGTACTCAAGTGGGCAGGTAAAACGCTCTATACTTGATGCAATCTTAGAATCATTAGGAGAAGCGCAAGCACCAATTACGTTCAACTATGAAATCACAAAGGATAACGGTCTTTCCAATAAAGAACCGTGGTCGCCTTGCGACCCTATTTATACGGATCAACTCTTAGGAGGATGGATGAAAGCACAAACTGGTGAAACATCGCTAAAAAGAAGGAGCCCTTTTCAATTTCCGCATTAAGACCTTTACACCCCTTCTTGGCGGATTAGAAAATCAGAAAGAGAATCTTACCTTTGATAGAAGTAGTAATCCTAACGTCCATCCAGTTATTGTAAAAGATGCGACAGGTAAAATATTATCTGAGAATGAAATCTCAGAATTCCTTTCTGAAAACAAAAGGACCTTACCCAGAAGAAACTGGATACCTGATAATACAAGAGCTACCGGATTATTCGTTTTTGATGCTGTTATCGATTTGAGGACTTTGCTTTTGTATCTCAACAAATCAACACGAACCAGAATTAACTTTAGAAAAAATAGAGAAACTTAAAACAAATCATTGGAAAACCAGAAAGAATAGTTTTGGAGAATGTTTAGTTTGTCCAAGAGAAAAGAGAGAAAAGATTATTGATGCGATTGCAAGTGGTTTAATAAACTGGAGAATAACAAGTAATCAATCAAGAACATTTAGTTTGATGGAAACATTAGCAGTTTCAATAAGTGATAATGCAAATAAATTAGCCGCTTCTATAAGGGCGGAATTAAATGAAGAAAGAGAAAGAAGCGCTAAACCGGTTATTGATAGGAATGCGGGAACAGATGTATTTGTTACCCTACCGTGCAATGGATACATAGCAGGCGCCGGAGGCGAACAGAACGCACTTGAAAACGCCGAAGCAAAATTAAAAGAAATGATGCTTACTTATGATTACGAAAACCAATTAAAATAATCCTGTAAATCAGTGCAATCCGTGTCTAAGGAAAATGCGGATTGTTCCAAATATCAATTAATAATTCGTGCTCAATATGACCGGGACACAAATACATTATTATTTTATTTGCCATCGTAAGTTGTGGATGTTTACACACAGAATAGATATGGAGCACAACAGTGACACCGTTGCCGTTGGTAAGTTCATTTCAGAATCCACTTATAAACGAGAGGAACACGAAATTCAAATTGATGATATTGTTCTGGATTTTTATGATGGTAAAACAAAGACTATTCACGAAGTAAAAAAAAGCGATAAGATGGAGGAAACTCACATCTGGCAGGTAAAGTATTATATTAGTGTTCTCGAGGAAAAAGGAGTTGATTGCGTAACAGGTGAAATTGATTACCCAAAGCTTCGACAAAAAATTAAAGTTGAATTGACTGATGCCGACAGAATGCAATTAAATAAAATTAAAAACGATATTAAAAATATTTTGGCTTTACGCATTCCGCCTGGCGTAATAAATAAACCGTTTTGTAAAAATTGTAGTTATTATGATCTTTGCTATGTCTAGACACGGATTACACAGATTTTCACTGATGGATAAAAGAATTATTTGACACGGATTACACAGATTTTCACGGATGTACAATGCAATTATTAGATGAAGATTTAACTTATCAAATTATTGGCTGCTGTATGGAAGTTCATAAAAATCTTGGAAAAGGATTTAATGAAATCGTTTATAAAGATGCGTTGGAAATAGAATTTAAATTGAAAGGAACCTTCCAAGAGAAAAGAATTCAATATTGAATACAAAGGAATTGTTTTACCACGAAAATATAATGCTGATTTTGTAGTATTTGATAAAATAATATTAGAAGCAAAAGCTATTGAAACACTAACAAGTTCACATTTAAAACAAACATTAAATTATTTAGCATTATCAAAATTGCGATTAGGATTATTAGTAAATTTTGGAGAAGATTCGATGAAACACAAAAGAGTAATTTTATAAATAATCTGTGAAAATCCGTGTAATCCGTGTCTAGGAACTATTACATATTCAGTAGCGGAAAACTAATCCGCAAGGCAAACACAATCTACTTCGAGTCAGGTGAAGCAGGTGAGCCGGAAGAGACCGAGCAACCCGATCAGGAGGAAATAGAAGTAACTGATGAAAGTCTAAGCGAAACTGCAATAAAAGAAGTAGAAGAGCAAGAGCCGAAAAGACTTCCGCGTAAACCGATTCCTGTTGAAGATATTGAAGCCATATACTGTTTCAGTGAAATGAGATTCAACACGAAGTTTCTAAATTATATAGCACAAAATCAAATAACACTTCACCTATTTAACTATTACGGCTACTACACAGGTTCATTTTATCCGCGTGAACCTTTTGTATCCGGCAGACTTTTAGTCAATCAGGTAGAAGCCTATCAAGATCCATTACGAAGAACAGACATTGCCCGTAAGTTTGTCGAAGGGGCAGCGGACAATGTTATAAAAACACTGCAATACCATAATGCACGTGAAAAAGATATGAGTGTATTCATAGAAATTATTAATGATCAGATAAGCAAAATAGATTCCTGCCTATCTGTTGCGGAGTTGATGGGGTTGAGGGTAACATAAAATCAACTTACTACAAATCGTGGAACTTGATAGTGAATGAAGATATTCAGTTTCAGAAAAGGGAAAACACCCACCTACTAATCCAATCAATGCTCTAATTTCATTTGGTAACGCATTAGTTTACACAACGGCACTAAGTGAAATTTACAAAACACAGCTCAATCCATTGATAAGCTATTTGCACGAACCTGGTGATAGAAGGTTTTTCACTTTCCTTAGATATAGCCGAAATATTCAAACCACTTTTATCGGACAGACTAATATTTTCTTTTAAATAAAAACAAATACAGGAAAAACATTTTACTAA
This sequence comes from Ignavibacteriales bacterium, assembly GCA_016709155.1. Classification (NCBI taxonomy): domain Bacteria; kingdom Pseudomonadati; phylum Ignavibacteriota; class Ignavibacteria; order Ignavibacteriales; species Ignavibacteriales bacterium. The sequence goes on from JADJEI010000006.1 coordinate 29,757, forward strand.
GAAGCAAATTTCTGTCACTTAAACGAAGAGGGTCGAAAATATTTGTTAAGGAATATGACGAAAAACTTAAAACAACAATAAAGCACCGGAACCTTAAAGATCAGTAAGTTATAGACACCTGATCAGGTTAGAATGTTATAATTAATTAAATATATTCTTGGTGAAAAGGAATATAAACCATTTAAAATCTGGTGGTAGACACGGATTTCACAGATTAACACGGATTAATATTCAATGCAATCAATGCAGATGGTTAAAAAAGGAATAATGATGTACACAATAATAGTATATGATGCAGCACCAAAAGAGGAGCAAAAACTCTTAAAATTTTTGAGACGATTTTAATTTGGGTTCAGAACTCTGTATTTGAAGGAGAAGTTACAGAATCTACTTTCGAAACGATTATAAGGGATAAAAGATATTATAAACAAAGAAAAGACTGTGTCATTATTATACTTTTGATTCGAGAAATTACACCGAACGTAAAGTACTTGGGGCTGAAAGAAATGACACCGATACATTCATCTAAATATTCCGTGAAAATCAATGAAATCCGTGTCAGTTGTCGGACCCCCTATGTTTTTACACAATTACACTTCGACAACGCTAAGTAAAAGAAATGCGTTGAATATGATTTAAAAAGGCTTATTTTGGGGCAGTTTTAATCGAACTATTATAGAATTGAAATAATATTAACTAAAAGACGGAAAGGCTTGCGGAGCTTGTTTTAATCGAACTATTATAGATTGAAATATTTCTAAAAATGCTTATGAAACCAAAGCAAGGAAGTTTTAATCGAACTATTATAGAATTGAAATATGATAAATTGCCAGACAGACATAAGGAGGTTTTAGCGTTTTAATCGAACTATTATAGAATTGAAATCTTTCTGCGGTATCTTTGCAAGTAAATTACGGAGTTGTTTTAATCGAACTATTATAGAATTGAAATGCTCTTTTAGCCGCTTCTGTGGCATTCAAATCTTTGTTTTAATCGAACTATTATAGAATTGAAATTCTTAAGTTATCAATGAATAAAGTAGCTATTAGTTGGTTTTAATCGAACTATTATAGAATTGAAATAATTCAGGTAGTTTCAGTAATACAATTAGTGAATTGGTTTTAATCGAACTATTATAGAATTGAAATGCATCTTCTTTTCTGCTTCAGCTTGTTTGTCAATACGTTTTAATCGAACTATTATAGAATTGAAATACGTCAACGATTCGCGCCGAGAGTTTCAATTCTTGTTTTAATCGAACTATTATAGAATTGAAATAGAGACAAAACGTTCGATATTCTTCTAAATAAAACAGTTTTAATCGAACTATTATAGAATTGAAATGTTTACGTTTGCTATAACTGCGCTGCCTGTCACCTCGTTTTAATCGAACTATTATAGAATTGAAATCTAATGCTTTGATCTTCTTAGTTTCCCATTGCTTATGTTTTAATCGAACTATTATAGAATTGAAATAAGTTTGAAAGGGATTACTATCCCTTCTACATCTCGTTTTAATCGAACTATTATAGAATTGAAATTTCTCATCTTGTGGAGATAGGGATATTCGCCGCCGCGTTTTAATCGAACTATTATAGAATTGAAATCAATGTTTGCATATTCTCTTGACATACCCAATTTTGGTTTTAATCGAACTATTATAGAATTGAAATCACGTTTAGCTCTTGTACTTCTTTTTCTGATAATTCGTTTTAATCGAACTATTATAGAATTGAAATGTATTTAGCTGGTAATTTGTGATAGTTCGGGCAAAAGTTTTAATCGAACTATTATAGAATTGAAATTAGACAAGTATGTAATTATGTTTAAATTCATACTCGTTTTAATCGAACTATTATAGAATTGAAATTTCATCAAATAAAAATAAGTTAGCTGTGAAGGATGGTTTTAATCGAACTATTATAGAATTGAAATACTGGTGGGTTGTTATATGACCTTAACAGGAGTAGAGTTTTAATCGAACTATTATAGAATTGAAATCCGGAATCTATGCGACAATGGTTCATTGAATTTGTGGTTTTAATCGAACTATTATAGAATTGAAATGTGGCGTTGGCTGGGGATTTGTGAAGAGTTTAATCAAGTTTTAATCGAACTATTATAGAATTGAAATGAAAGGATATTATATGTTATCACGTGCATAATAATTAGTTTTAATCGAACTATTATAGAATTGAAATGCAAGGTGAATATGAAGCGATATGCTCCATCGCTTGTTTTAATCGAACTATTATAGAATTGAAATGACGCATCTGTGTGCGTTTGGGGGCAAAATTACGGTTGTTTTAATCGAACTATTATAGAATTGAAATAAATAAAAGTTATGAATTTAAGTCAAAATCAAAGTCGTTTTAATCGAACTATTATAGAATTGAAATTTGTCTTTTCTTGTTTCACTAAATAGTGGCATTGCGTTTTAATCGAACTATTATAGAATTGAAATGAACGTGGACTGTCTTTGTACTTCGTGTCACGTACTGTTTTAATCGAACTATTATAGAATTGAAATTCTGAAATTCTTTTTCAGTGCTTCCAGTGCTTTAGTTTTAATCGAACTATTATAGAATTGAAATTAGCTTGGCAGCAATCCGGTAATGAGTTGTTATGTGTTTTAATCGAACTATTATAGAATTGAAATTTTGCGATTGTGATCTGCTAAAGGCTTTGCCCATTACGTTTTAATCGAACTATTATAGAATTGAAATTACATTATTACCGACGGCTTGATTTTGGCTTAAATTCGTTTTAATCGAACTATTATAGAATTGAAATGAAATATATCGGGCAAGGGTTCACGTTTCACCCGATAGTTTTAATCGAACTATTATAGAATTGAAATAAATTAGGGACATATTCGCCGCTTATGCTTATGGTCGTTTTAATCGAACTATTATAGAATTGAAATATCATAGCTGGGTCACTGCTGCTGGTGCAATAGTCAGTTTTAATCGAACTATTATAGAATTGAAATTAATATCTTTTCTTCTCTTAGTAATCCAGTCAGGTGGTTTTAATCGAACTATTATAGAATTGAAATATGTAAAAGAATAAACAAAATATAAGCACCGTTAGTGTTTTAATCGAACTATTATAGAATTGAAATATGTTTAACTTTGTTGCAGGTATTCTGGTCACTTTGGTTTTAATCGAACTATTATAGAATTGAAATGCTTTCAACCTTTTGATCAATAAAATTCCGTTTTGAGTTTTAATCGAACTATTATAGAATTGAAATGTTGCTACATCACGAGTAGTGTAAGGCTCTAACCACGTTTTAATCGAACTATTATAGAATTGAAATTATATTCTCTTAAAATTAGCGGCATTGTTTGCAACGTTTTAATCGAACTATTATAGAATTGAAATTCATCATAAGTAGCACCTAAGTCCTCACCGTCAAACGGTTTTAATCGAACTATTATAGAATTGAAATATTCTCCGGATCTGTCATCAGCCTCCGCCGAGGCGCGTTTTAATCGAACTATTATAGAATTGAAATGTTATTAGAAAGTCCCGATTGTTTGCAGTCTTATCAGTTTTAATCGAACTATTATAGAATTGAAATACACAACAGGAACTGGCGTTCTTGCTTGTACATGGGGTTTTAATCGAACTATAATAGAATTGACCCCGCAAGAAGGCGGGGCTGCTCAAGGTCTCGCAGGACATTCGACGCAGTAAAAAGAAGTCATCCTGCATTAGCGGGATAATCGAACTACCTGTGGCTATGCCATAATAGAATTGAGACTGATTTGATATAACTAGTAGTTTCATCTTAAATAACTTTTAATCGAACTATAATAGAATTGAGACTATATAATAATGTGATAAATTAAATGTTTGATACTTTTAATCGAACTATAATAGAATTGAGACAAAACAGTCCCAAGACCAGATGAACGAACATTGTTCTTTTAATCAAACTACCTGTGGCTATGCCATAATAGAATTGACCCCGCAAGAAGGCGGGGCTGCTCAAGGTCTCGCAGGACATTCGACGCAGTGAAATGAAGTCATCCTGCATTAGCGGGATAATCGAACTACCTGTGGCTATGCCATAATAGAATTGAGACCATAAATGAAGTGTTCTCCTATATACTTACCGTTTCTTTTAATCGAACTATAATAGAATTGAGACAACATCGGCTTCTCATAGAACTTCTGTTCAGGGCTTTTAATCGAACTATAATAGAATTGAGACTCCATAAGCAGATCAGCCTCATTTTTTGTTAATTGGCTTTTAATCGAACTATAATAGAATTGCCCCGACACGGCAAGTGCCTATCGGGATCTCCGCTTTGCTACGAAGACTTTTGAATTTTAATTTTTTGAAACTTTAATTGAATTAATTGTGGCAATGCCATATTAGAAATGACCCGATAGTGTAAAATATCAATCGGGTTTTTTTATGCAGAAAATAAACCCCACACAGTGCAAATCTCCTTAGGCTCTTCACAACTCTAATATATCTATCTATGTACACCAAGCATCAGAGAAATTGCAACCACAATGTTTCCACAACGTTGTTCTTTTTTTAAGTCCATTATTCATTTTGAAAATTTCAGTTGTAAGAAAATTCAATAATTTATAAAGGAGTAAAAGTATGTGGAACGTAATAAAAATCGCAGTTGCAATAATTGCTGCGGCAGGTCCCATAGTGATAGAGATAATAGAAAAAGCAAATAAAAAATGAAAGGAGGTATAAAATGAACTGGTTCACGATTATTATCGCTGTAGTTACGATCATTAGAGAAGTTACAAGGAAGAAATAAGAACAATTAGTAAAGTTAAATATAGAAAGGAGGTTAACTCTTGAAAATAGACGGAACCATCGTTGTTAAGATCATCAATTTCATAGCTAAACATATTATAATTAAATAAAAGGAGATAAAAATGATATTCCAAATAATTGGGAAAGAAATAGGAAAAGCCATAGACGGTAAAAGGGGAGCAAAAACAGGTGCGGAGATAGGTAAAGTAGTAGACGAAATAGTAGTGCCTATAATTATCGCTGTTGCTACAAAGGAAAAGGAGGTAAGATTGTTAAAAAGTGAATCTGATTTAAATAATAACTACCTGCCGGTGATAAGAAGTATATACCAGTTGAAAATAAATAATTTAATACCATCCAACTCAACTACTGGTTCCTGTACTTCTTATCTCAATCCCATTTCTCAGACAAATAATACTGTTATTAAAGAATATTTTGTAAATTTAATCATATTAACTACGGATTGTTGTCTCAAGACAGAAAGTAATCAGGCTATAATAGAATTGAAACGAAATAAGCAGCCCGTAAGGTGTTACGTATTTAGCAGCATTGATTAATCGAACTAATCTTGGCTATGCAATAATAGAATTGAGACTGAAGGAAACTCACTCTATATGCACCATAATATCTAGGCCTTTTAATCGAACTATAATAGAATTGAGACATATTGCTTTACCACTTGGTTTATTTTCCATAACTTTTAATCGAACTATAATAGAATTGACCCCGCAAGGAGGCGGGGCTGCTCAAGGTCTCGCAGGACATTCGACGCAGTGAAATGAAGTCATCCTGCATTAGCGGGATAATCGAGCTACCTGTGGCTATGCCATAATAGAATTGACCCCGCAAGGAGGCGGGGCTGCTCAAGGTCTCGCAGGACATTCGACGCAGTGAAAAGAAGTCATCCTGCATTAGCGGGATAATCGAACTATAATAGAATTGAGACTTACTTGCTTTTATTGGTTCATGGTCATCATTGCCAACTTTTAATCGAACTATAATAGAATTGAGACGTTTTTTTGGTTTGAGTTTGAGATAAGTATAATTCCTTTTAATCGAACTATAATAGAATTGAGACATATCAATGGGAAACTTAAAATAATCAAAAATCTCTTTTAATCGAACTATAATAGAATTGAGACTTTGGTACTCATAGTGAGTCCTTTCTTTTATGTGACTTTTAATCGAACTATAATAGAATTGACCCCGCAAGGAGGCGGGGCTGCTCAAGGTCTCGCAGGACATTCGACGCAGTGAAAAGAAGTCATCCTGCATTAGCGGGATAATCGAACTATAATAGAATTGAGACTTACTTGCTTTTATTGGTTCATGGTCATCATTGCCAACTTTTAATCGAACTATAATAGAATTGAGACTCTATGAAAGCAAACGCAATATCAGTTGTTGACTTGACTTTTAATCGAACTATAATAGAATTGAAACCTCCAAACTCCGGCGATAATTAAACAGATGCCGGAAACTTTTAATCGAACTATAATAGAATTAAAACCGCAACAAGATTAAAGACCTCTTAGAATTACTTTTAATCGAACTATAATAGAATTGAGACCGTAATGGAATTGCGAAGGAACATTTGCCGATCGTACCTTTTAATCGAACTATAATAGAATTGAGACTCCTTTCTGAGCATATTTATCGTCGGCTTATGCTCTTTTAATCGAACTATAATAGAATTGAGACCAATTTTGTACAGTGGTATTTCAATATCTCTGTACTCTTTTAATCGAACTATAATAGAATTGAGACTCCCCAACTTCATATTGTATTTTCATTTCTTTACCCTTTTAATCGAACTATAATAGAATTGACCCCGCAAGGAGGCGGGGCTGCTCAAGGTCTCGCAGGACATTCGACGCAGTGAAAAGAAGTCATCCTGCATTAGCGGGATAATCGAACTATAATAGAATTGAGACTTGCAGTCATAGTGCATAGCGGATTTGTAATTGCCTCTTTTAATCGAACTATAATAGAATTGAGACTGATTTGCGTAACTACTGGGTTGTTCAATTTGTTCTTTTAATCGAACTATAATAGAATTGAGACTATAAAGTGATGTAATTTAGTTCAACATTAGTTGGCTTTTAATCGAACTATAATAGAATTGAGACCCCATTATAGGCATCCCATTTATGGAGTTTACTCCGGCTTTTAATCGAACTATAATAGAATTGAGACGCAACTATTGTTGGTGTAAACATAATAACTCCTGCTTTTAATCGAACTATAATAGAATTGAGACGCGGTGAGATCTGGATCGTTACTGAAAAGGTGGCGAACTTTTAATCGAACTACCTGTGGCTATGCCATATTAGAATTGACCCCGCAAGGAGGCGGGGCTGCTCAAGATCTCGCAGGACATTCGACGCAGTGAAATCATGTTCTGCTGCATATCGGAGTAATTGAATTGAACTACTTGTGGCTATGCCATAATAGAATTGACCCCGCAAGGAGGCGGGGCTGCTCAAGGTCTCGCAGGACATTCGACAAAATGAAATGAAGACATCCTGCATCAGCGGTATAATCGAACTATAATAGAATTGAGACTTTTCATCTCGGTAACTATCGGAGTGAACCCGCTTTCGCTTTTAATCGAACTATAATAGAATTGAGACCCTTGATGAGGTAATTGTGCATACTTTAGGTTTCCTGCTTTTAATCGAACTACCTGTGGCTATGCCATATTAGAATTGACCCCGCAAGGAGGCGGGGCTGCTCCAAGGTCTCGCAGGACATTCGACGCAGTGAAAAGAAGTCATCCTGCAGTAGCGGGATAATCGAGCTATATTAGAATTGAGACTAATCCCCGACTTCATATTCATATTTTATTTTCATTTTTAATCGAACTATAATAGAATTGAGACGTGATGAGGCTTCAAGGTATATGTTAGGTAGGAAGCTTTTAATCGAACTATAATAGAATTGAGACTTGTCATTGTGGTCAATTAGGAACTTCTGTAATCCTCTTTTAATCGAACTACCTGTGGCTATGCCATAATAGAATTGACCCCGCAAGAAGGCGGGGCTACTCAAGGTCTCGCAGGACATTCGACGCAGTGAAATGAAGTCATCCTGCATTAGCGGGATAATCGAGCTATATTAGAATTGAGACTAATCCCCGACTTCATATTCATATTTTATTTTCATTTTTAATCGAACTATAATAGAATTGAGACTATAAAGTGATGTAATTTAGTTCAACATTAGTTGGCTTTTAATCGAACTATAATAGAATTGAGACCCCATTATAGGCATCCCATTTATGGAGTTTACTCCGGCTTTTAATCGAACTATAATAGAATTGAGACGCAACTATTGTTGGTGTAAACATAATAACTCCTGCTTTTAATCGAACTATAATAGAATTGAGACGCGGTGAGATCTGGATCGTTACTGAAAAGGTGGCGAACTTTTAATCGAACTACCTGTGGCTATGCCATATTAGAATTGACCCCGCAAGAAGGCGGGGCTGCTCAAGGTCTCGCAGGACATTCGACGCAGTGGAATGATGTTCTGCTGCATATCGGAATAATTGAATTGAACTACTTGTGGCTATGCCATAATAGAACTGAAGAAGGAAAAAGCAGAACCCTAACCCGTCCTTCCTCCCGAATACGGGATCTTCGACTTTAGTAAAGGGAAAGTGCATTGCAAAATGCAGGATTCCCTTCCCTTTGTAAAGGGAAGGGCGAGGGATGGGTTCGAAAGGGACTGAGATGACCAAACACTACAATAGAATAGAAATGAAAGCTCGCCGCAGACAACTCCGCACTAATATGACTTACTGCGCGAAACTTGTCTGGATGTATTTGCGGAAAAGACAAATGAGAGAAAGATTTCTTCGCCAATACTCGGTTGATCATTACGTTATAGATTTCTACTGTCCGGAACTAAAACTTGCAATTGAATTAGATGGAAGCATTCATGATGAACCTGATCAAAAAGAATATGATATTTACAGGCAAACGTATTTAGAAAAATATGGAATTACATTTTGTAGAATCACAAATGATGAATTGATGAGTAACGCAAATATGGCTTTTTGAAAAATTGAAAAAAGACAAAATTGTAGAAGAAAGTGTTAAAATGACAACCGAACTTCATCTATCAGACTCAACAGAACCGGATTTAGCGTACCAAGAAATTCTTTCTTTGCTAAATAAAAAATATCAGATCAATCTTGAAAGCAGTAAAGTTTTAATTGACGATACCCTCTTTCAGGTTGATGGCTATTCATAAAACCCATTAGTCATTTGTTAAATTTATAGACGCAGCCGCAAACAAAACTCCTTCTTTTCTCCTTCCCTCTCCTTTGGACAGGGGCTGGGAGCCTACTCCGCACCGCGAGCATGATGCTCTTTCAAAAACACTTATTTGATTATGTCATTAAACTATTGTGAATTAACTTTCAGACAAATAATTTTAATTTCTTTTCATCTTATCAAAGAAATCACCGATGTACATAAGATTATCTTTGCAATTATTTTTTATCTTCGATTTCGTCTTCCCCCTTTTGATTGGAATGGTTGTAAGTAATGTTTAAGTCAATTCAAACCAAAGTCCTATTTTTTCTTGTATTAATTACCGTTGCATTCCTCCTCGCCGCTTTCTACCAATACGAATCACAAAAATTAAGTATAAACGAAATCATTTTTCAATCTATCAAAGATGAACGTGCTCGATTTCTTAAATCCTTGTCTATCACCGGGAAAAATCTTGAGGTCTTTGCCTATGATTATTCCTACTGGAATGAAATGATTGATTTCTTAAATCAGCCGGATACTGCCTGGGCTTCAATAAATGTTGATGATGTACTCGAAACATTTAACTCTTGTGCGGTTTGGTTATTTGATTCTCATTTTCACCAGGTTTATTCTGTAAATAACTTGAATGACCACTCACTCAATAACTTGCTTTTAAATCAGCTCGATCTCGAACCTGAATTAAGTCGTTCCCCTTTTAATCACTTCTTCATTAAGTCAAATTCAGGACTAATTGAGATTCGAACTGCACCTATTCAATTCGAAGACTCTAGCGGCTCTCGGCTCCTGTTGGTTATCTCATCGTCAGCAAATTGTGGGATAAAAATTTTCTCTCGCAGCTTCTGATTTGAACTCCGGGGAGGTATCCATCTCGGAAAATGTGGAAGAACTTCTGATCTAGATACCAATTCAACGGATGAATTTACTATAACTGCTTCCGAAAATTTATTGAATCTTTCAGGTGTGCCAATTGCCCGGTCATTCTAAAATTAATAATCCTCTGGCGAAATTAGCTCATGATTACTTCAGCAAGCACATATTGGAAAGCATTCTTTTCTCTTCTGTCATCTTAATCTTCTTAATAGTTTTCTTTTTCTTTTTCATCAATAAACCTTTTAACAAAATCTCTTTAAGTCTTACGACAAATGATCCGGCATTACTCAAATCTCTAATTTCCAAAAAGGATGAATTTGGAAATATCGCTGCTCTGCTTATCCAGCATTTCCAATTGCAGGAAAAAATAATTAATGAGATAAATGAAAAACATATTATTGAAAAAGCCTGCGCGACAGCGAAGAACTTTATAGATCAATTTTGCTGGCTTCTGAAGATGCTTTATCTTATTAAATTATAAGTTGAATTGTATCTTCGTAAATAAAAAATTTTCCGATTTATTTAATGTCTCCATTGAAGATTTTGATGAAAATAATTTCTTACTAAAAACTTGACAGACTGACAAACAAACCGCTTAGTGATTTAATTGACACTGTTGATCTGCCTTCAAAGAAACTTACATTCAAATGCAGGTGGATTCTGTAAATAATGTTTTGCTTGATCTTGATATTGAATGCATAGGTATATCTCTGAAAAACAAACCTCTGCTGTTGATCAGAATTACCGACATAACCGAAAAGGTTAAAAGAGAACGAATTAATTGATCATAACCTTCAATTACAGCAGGCAGAAAGATTAGCTTCTCTCGGTTTAATGGTTAGTGGTATAGCTCACGAAATAAATAATCCAAACTCTTTCATTTCCTTAAACCTGTCTTATATTAAAGATCGCTTCGACGAAATAATGCCTGCTCCTCGACCAGTACCGCTCAGCTAATCCTGATTTTAAAATTGGCAAAATGGACTTTGCTCTTTTCAAAACCGAATTCGTTACTTTACTTTCTGATTTAAAAGAAGGATCCGATAGAATTACTAAAATAATAAATGAACTTCGGCAATTCGCACGTGGCGACAGTAAAGCAGACACTGGAAACTTTTCAACCGGTTGATATTTTCAGATATTCAGTCCGAATACTCAATCCATACTTAAACCGGAAAAAAAGCTGCTGTCTCTGAACAGCTTTTAAATAATTTTACGATCAAATTTGATAAACAAAAACTGATGCAGGTTTTTATTAATTTAACTATAAATTCTGTCGACTCACTCCCCGACAAGGGTGGCAGCATAATTTATGAGGAACTGATCAATAGTGCCGGGATGAAATCAATCAGGATAATTGACAATGGCTGCGGGATCAGCAAAGATAATCTTAGGTTCGTATTCGATCCTTTCTTTTCGACAAAACCTTCTGGCAGTGGTACAGGTTTGGGCCTTTCTATATCAAGGAATATTATCGAAAGTGCAAACGGTAATATTCAAATCGAAAGCGAAATAGATAAGGGTACTATAATTCAAATTAACTTTGAGCAGTAATTATGCAATCTTTTACAATTTTGGTTATAGATGATGAATTATCCTTTTAAGAACTATAAAAAGAATTTTGATTCAGGAAGGTTTTTCTAATGTCCTCACGGAAACAAATCCGCAAAACGTTCTTAACATTATAAATAATAATAAAGTTGATTTAATCCTGCTCGATATTTCATTCCCTGATTTCAACGGAATTACTCTTCTCGAAAATATTTTTTTAACCCATCCTCATATCCCTGTAATAATGATTACAGCTCACGATTCTTATTCTCTTGCTTTCAAAGCCATACAAATTGGTGCTTATGATTATATCGTTAAACCGCCTGATACAAATCGTTTACTGCTTACTATCAAAAGAGCACTTGAACATCGCTTGCTTCTGGTTGAAAAAGAAACTTTTAATTCCGACATTCTTTTACCTGCTGTTCCTGATAATTTTTCGAATATCATCTCAAATAATTTAACAGTTTTTAAAATTTTTAGGATGATAGAAGTTTTTGCTCCCACAAATGAAACAATTTTGTTAACCGGTGAAACCGGCACGGGTAAAGATTTAATTGCAAAAAAAATTCACGATTTATCCCCGCGAGCAAATGGTCCTTTTGTTACCGTAAACATTGCTTCAATTACACCCTCTCTTTTTGAATCTGAATTATTCGGGCACGAAAAGGGCTCTTTTACCGGCGCTGATAAATTCAGAATTGGTTATTTTGAATCTGCTGATAAGGGGACAATTTTTCTTGATGAAATCGGTGAACTTTCTATGGAAATGCAGGGAAAGCTATTACGTGTTATTCAATACAATGAAATATTCAGGGTCGGAAGCACCAGCCCGATCAAACTAAATTTAAGAATTATTGCCGCTACCAATAAGGATTTGATATCCTCTATTAAATCTAATGATTTCCGTGCTGATCTTTATTACAGGCTTAACCGTGCTTCAATCAAAATGCCCCCCCTGCGTAATCGCTTACAGGATATTCCTCTTCTTGTTTCTTACTTTATTAGTCTGGCTAATAAAAAATTTGACAAGTCTGTCTCCGGTATAAATGACGAAATTCTTTTGTTGCTTCAAAGTTATAACTTCCCGGGTAACATTCGTGAATTGGAAAACCTGATCTTCAAGGCTGTGGCTGAAACAAACAACAACGAAATGATTTCAACATTAGAACTGCCGCAAACGTTGTTCTCATTTGAAACCAAAAATAACTCTGTGAATTAATTTCTATTGACCAGGCTGTAAGTAAGCACGTAAAAATATCGTTAATTATTTTAATGGTGACACTACTCGTGCAGCAATTACTCTCGGAGTTAGTGAAAGAACTGTCCAACGCAAACTTAAAAACTTTAATCCTTAAGTCTGATTTTCCTTCCCTGACAAATTTGTCGTCACATTTGTCTTCCCTCTCCTAATCTTCTGAATTTTTATTCTTTTTTAACTTCTTTATAAATTTTTATTGTAGGCATACGATTTGACTATCTCTTCAATAAATATTTTTATCATTAAAAACTCGATCGCTTATGTCAGTTCAAACTTTTCTTACAATCGGTGCTTTAGCTCTATTAGCATTTACCTCATTAAGATTTAATGAAATTGCTCTTGAGAATACAACCGTTGAGGTCGAAAATAAAGTCTATCTCACTGCTTTTTCTCTTGCTGATGATCTTATCGAAGAAATCAAACAGAAAGCTTTTGACGCCGCTACAGTTAGTTTCCCGACAACAAACCCCAAAAGTCTAACACCATATTATAGCCTCGGTCCAAGTTCCACTGAAAAGTACCCCTATTATAATGACGTGGATGACTTTAATAATCTTACTAGAGAAGTTGATGCACCTCACGTCGAAAATTATTCAGTTTCTTGTAAAGTTTTTTATGTTGATGGTGATAATCCTTCTACCAAGACTAATTACCAGACCTTTTATAAAAAAGTCGAAGTCACAGTCAGCAGTGAGTATATGCGCGGTGACATTAAATTATCTTTCATTTTTACATTAAAATAATTATGACTACAATATTAGATATTTTAGGCTCGGTCGTGATTGGCGGAATTATTCTCTTCTTGATGATAAATTTTAGTGTCTTTCAATCTTCTACGAGTTCAAGCTCTGATGCAAATCTGCAAATTCAGCAAAACGCTAAAACTTTAGCTGAGATGTTAAGCTATGATCAGAGAAAAATTGGGTATAACTATTCTGCAAATCCTTTAATTACTGCCGAATCCAAAAATTTCTTTTCATGCCGATATCGATCGCGATGGCATTGATGATATTGTTACTTATCTTATCTCTGATTCTACACAAGCTGAATTGACGGAAAAATCTAATGACATTTTACTGATGAGGATAATAAATGAAGATTCGTCTTCAGGACCAACCTTAGGTCTTATTGATGCAAAGTTTTCATTTTTTGATTCTGTACATGTTATTACTTCTGATTTAGCTAAAATAAAATATATTAAAACCGAATTGTGGATCGAATCTATTTATCCTGTTGATAATAAATATCCGTTCACTTATTGGGAAATGACAATTAATCCGAGGAATTTATAATGGGCAAAGGTACACTTATTATCGTTTTGGGGTTTTCTTTAATTACATCTTTCCTTATTATCAGGCTTGATGCTAATTCAAGAGATGGGTTGGACGCTACCATCGAACAATTTAAAACTACGGAAGCACGATTAATCGCAAATAGCGGCGTTGAAATTTACCTTGAAAAACTTAGGCGCAATAAATCCCTTTCCGGTTCTTTCAACAACAACCCTTTGTTCGATGGCACTTTTAACATTTCTATTACCGGTCCCGATTCTGCTTTAATTATTACCTCAGCCGGATACTATGATGATAAAATTCATCAGACAATTGTAAATGCTAAACGGGATCCTATTCCTTTCCCTCCTATTCACTCCTCTCTTTACGTTTCTTCTGATAACTTATCATTAAACCTAAATGGAAATGTTGAGATTGATGGAAACGACCATAATATTGACGGCACTTCAGGTCCGGGTTCTCCGTTGCCGGGTGTTACTGTCGATGATCCCGTAGATAGTGCGTATGTCGTTGATGTCCTCAAACCAAAAATTTCTAAAGAAATAAAAGGAGCAGGCGGCACTCCAAGTGTCAGTACAGTTGATGACAACACTGACTGGCTCGAGCTATCTCAAAGTATTATCTTTGCCGCTGATATAACTCTGCCGACTGGAACGTACACTACTGGGACTATCCTTGGTACTTATTCTGAACCAAAAGTTACTTATGTTACCGGTGATGTTCATTTCTCCGGTACCGCCGAAGGTAGTGGAATTTTGGTCATCAATGGTAACCTCACAATGTCTGGTCAATTTACTTATAAGGGTGTCATTATTGTCTATGGGAATTCTACTATCGTTACCAAAATTGTCGGCAACGGTGGCGTTTTTGGTGCAACTATCATCGTTGGTCAGAAAGCTGATATCCAATCAACCGGGAATTCTTATTTTTATTACAGTAGTCAGGCAATCGAAAACGCTAAAGCTAATTTGAAATCTTCTAAGTTTTCTATTGTTAACTGGTGGGAGTAATTTTTTGTCTCTTTCATTTTAGAATTACTCCCATAATTAATGTTAGTTAATTCTGTAAAATATATTTCGTATTGACTGTCATTCTCGCTAAAGCGGGAATCTATTTCATATCACTGGATCCCCGTTTCCACGGAAATGACCTTTTGAATTTTTCAGAAGTCTCTGTTAGTTAATTCTTTAAATAATTTTTTATTTATTTTTATACTAGCCTATTATCATGAAACACATATTTATTTCAATTGCTTTCTTCTGCTCTTTTCTCCTCGGTTGTGATGATGCTTCCTCCGATTCCTTTCAGAATACCGGTAATTTGAAAATTTTGTTAATTGACTCCCCCGCATCATTCGATTCGGTTATTATTTTTGTTAAGGAAGTCGAGGTTCATCATTCCGGAAGCGATAGCATTTCTGGTTGGTCGTCTATTAATTCTAATCCCGCATCTTTTGATCTTATTCAGTTAATCAATGGCGCAAGCGCCGTGTTAGGCGATTCCTCTTTGCCTCCCGGTGATTACACCCAGATTAGACTAATTCTTAATGATGGAAATTATATTATTGATAACGGAATCAAACACTTTTTAACCATTCCAAGCGGTATTCAATCCGGTATCAAATTGAATCACGCTTTTACAATTCAACCCAATACTTTATATGAATTAATTCTCGACTTTGAAGTTGATAAATCCATTCATATATCAGGTAATGGTGAATATATTATGAATCCTGTTATCAGAGTTATCCCTTTGATTTTATCCGGTTCAATCTCTGGTCAAGTGATTCCTTTGGATGCAGATGCTTCTATCTCTGCAATTATTGGGCTTGATACCGTTGTTACTTACGCAGATTCAAATGGCTTTTTTAAACTAATGGGCTTGCCTCAAGAAACATATTCTGTAGAACTTTCACCCGTTAACCAAGCATATAAAGATACTGTTATTTCCAATGTTGCAGTATTTGTAGATCAAAACACTGACATTGGAACAATCGTATTACAAAACAATTAAATAAGGTATATACTATTTTTTTTCATACGATGTATTTGTAGTATCCAAAACAAAATCTCGAATTGATGACCTCATTCAACAAACAATTAAACAATATAATCCCCCACCACCAACATCCAATCCCCCATTCCCAAACTCCCCCGCTCTTTCGGAGTGTCAACGCAACTCCCCGCACTAACAGGATAATCGAACTATCTGTGACTATGCCATATTAGGATTGAAGAGTAGGTACAGAACTCTATCCCACATATCCACTTATGTAAAGGAGAAGGCGAAGCGCATTGCAGAAGGATGTATTCCCTTTCTTATTGCAAAGACGCAGTTTCCATTTGCAGGAGCTAGTGCGATTGAAATGGAAATCTGCGGATTAAAAGGATTGGTAAAAAGCTAATTCAGCAAAAACAAGCTGAAAGGAAGAAACAAAAAAAAGAGGAAAGTCAACGCGAAGACAAACCCAAAAAGCAGTGAACATAGCAAGCGAAATCGCCAATTACTTTTCTGTCATTTCCTAAATCAATTCTCCAGCTTGCATCTTCATTATGCTTTAACATTTCGCGGCTAAGAATATTACAGGCATCAATAAATGCGTTATGCTTTCTGCTTCGTGTATCTTCTAATGCAGCTTTATCTTCATCAGCAGCCAGATACCATTCAACTCTAATTCCGGAATACTCAACAGCATAGTTTATTAAATCATTTTTAAGTAAAAATAATTTAGTCTGATTAATTTTTTTAAATATTTTTCTTGCTTGTTCGTAAGACATTTTATTATTTTTTTATGTAAGCGTTCAGACCAATAACCACAGGTTTGCCATCAATCACACACTCAGTTTTCACGTTACCGTGTGTTGTTGCCACCACTAAAGTTTTTCCAGATGCACTTGGTGTGGGTTCTTGTAAATCAATGAAGATGATGAGCTTACCATTTTCAATTTTGACTTCCATATTCTTATTCTCCTATTTTTTAGATCATAAAATTTACATTACTTGTTGTTATCCAAAACTTCATTCAGTGTTAAAGAAATGATTTTGAAGGACAATCAAAAGTAACAATTCTATTGAACAATCCATAAATGAAATAATGTAGCACAGACAATCCTGTCTGTGCCCTGTAGTTCTGTGAAATGTTTGTTTGTGTCTGTTTGGCCAAGTATTGTGTGACTTTCTTTTATTCTCCTTATTTATGACTGATAGGCAGGATTGCCGGGTTAAATTTTTGTTTCTTTATACTTGTGCAATTTTATTTGTGTAAGTTTTATATTTAGTACTAAATTATCACAAGGTTTTCACGCACAGGCAGGATTGCTGATGTAAAATTTTATTCCTGTATTCGTGTGCAATTTTATCTGCGTATGTTTTATATTTAGTCTAAATTATTAAAAGGTTTATCACTCACAGGCAGGATTGCCTGTGCTACATTTTATATGTCATTTCATAGAAGAAATTTGCCGCATCTTTATTTTTCGGAGGGCTTCTATTTCATTACTTATCGTTTGGCTAATTCTATTTCAATTGACAAACTTAGATCGTTGAAATCATTAGAAGATAAAATTGGGATTTTGAACAATTTTATGAAGTGTTTCAAAAATATGATCTCCTGATGAATTCAAGTTTTACGAATATCAATTATCTATTGCAAAATGAATTGGCTGATATCTGTAAACATAGTATTCACTTTCCCGATGGTAAGGATTTTAAACTGATTTGTTACACGATCATGCCTAATCATATTCATTTAGTTTTTGAATTATTACCCGGTAATAAAGGTATTAGTAATATTATGAGAGCTATAAAAGGAATCTCAGCAAAGAGGTGCAATGAGTATTTAAATTCTAAAGGAAAGTTTTGGCAGGATGAAAGTTTCGATCGTTGGATTAGAGATGACAAAGAATTGTATTTTACAATTCGTTATGTTTTATTAAATCCAGTTACTGCAGGGTTAGTAAAAGTTTGGAGCGGTTGGCGAAACACATATTGCCATTCGGATTATCTGATCCTGTAGCACAGACAATCCTGTCTGTGCACTCTCTATCAAGCACAGGCAGGATTGCCTGTGCTACTTTGCAAATCTAAGCTGAATATCATACATTTGTCGCTTAAAATTATCTTAGTCTATTTTTTTAAGGAGTTATAATTGGATTTATTTAAGAAGTGTCTTGAGTTCACCCGTGCTGATGAAGTTAAAGCAATGGGCGTCTATCCCTATTTCAGACCAATCGAAGCAAATGAAGGACCAGTTGTTCAAATTGAAGGTAAACGAAAAATTATGGCAGGCTCTAATAATTACCTGGGACTGACAAGTCATCCCGAAGTGAAGGAAGCAGCTATAAAAGCAGTCGAAAAATACGGCACAGGCTGTTCAGGATCGCGATACTTAACCGGCACACTCGATCTTCATATTGAATTGGAATCACGGCTTGCAAAGTTTTTTAATAAGGAGGCGGTACTTCTTTTTAGTACAGGATATCAATCTGCTCAAGGTGTTATTCCTACTTTGGTCAATCGTGGTGATTACGTTATTTCCGATAAAGATAATCACGCTTGCATTGTAGCCGGAAATTTAATGGCGAAAGGTGCGACTGCAGATTTCGTTCGTTACAAACACAATGACATGAACGATCTGGAAAAGTTCTTACCAAGCTGCCCGCTGAAGCCGGTAAACTGATTGTTAGTGATGGAGTATTCAGCACAGGCGGTGAGATTGTGGACTTGCCGGCGTTAAACAATGCTGCAAAAAATATGGCGCAAAAATAATGATAGATGATGCTCATTCAGTGGGTGTTATTGGAAAGGCGGAAGAGGTACTGCAAGCGAGTTCAATCTTGAAAGTGAAATAGATCTTACAATGGGAACTTTCAGTAAAACGTTTGCTTCACTTGGAGGTTTTGTTGCAGGCTCGGAAAGAGTTATAAATTTTATAAAGCATTTTAGCCCCGCCCTTATTTTTAGTGCATCACCGACTCCTGCTTCGGTTGCTTCTGCACTGGCTGCTTTGAATATCCTTGAACGCGAGCCGCAGCTTGTTGATAAACTTATCCGTAATGCTAATAAAATCAGAAAAGCATTTAATGAATTAGGGTTTAACGTTATTGACGGTCGAACTGCAATTGTGCCGGTGATTGTTGGCGATGATGCAATTGCTTTTCAAATGTGGCGAATGCTTTATGATGAAGGTGTGTTTGTGAATGTCTTCATTTCTCCCGGCGTACCTCAAGGAAGGCAAATGATGAGAACAAGCTTTATGGCTACACACGAAGATGAACATCTTGATGAGATAATCCAGATATTCAAAAATGTTGGAACAAAATTAGGTCTTATCTGATTGATTATTAATTAAATTATTTTAAGGAGGCTGTCTTAAAAATAATTTTTACTGTCACACTGAGTGGCACTGCCATCAGTCTTCAATGGCATTGCCACTAAGACTGACAAAATTAGACTTTTGAGACAGCCTCTTTTTTCTAGAGGTAAAGATGAATGACGTAAATATTTCTATTGTGCAATCTAAAAAGGATTTGATGCGCTTTATAAAATTCCAATGGGAAATTTATAAAGACTATCCTTATTGGGTCCCGCCGTTGCTAATGGATCGTAAAAAACTTTTAGATAAAGAGAAAAATCCATTTTATAAACACGCTGAAACTGAATTGTATTTAGCAGAAAGAAATGGAAAACTGGTAGGAAGAATCGCCGCAATAAAAAATGATCTGCATAATAAATATCATAATGACAAAGTTGGTTTTTTCGGATTCTTCGAATGTATAAATGATCAGCAAGTGGCGAATGTACTTTTCGATACTGCAAAAGCATGGTTAAAAGGCAAAGGCTTAACAGAAATGCGCGGTCCGGCGAATCCATCAAGCAATGACGAATATGGAATGCTGATTGAAGGCTTTGATGATGAACCAAGACTGTTGATGACTTACAACCCAACCTATTACCTTACTCTTTGTGACAATTATGGATTTAAAAAAGCCAAAGATCTTTACGCTTACAAACTTGAATCGGATAAAGTTCTTTCATCGGAAAAGTTAAAGCGTGTTGCTGAAATTGCGAGGCAAAGATCACGAATTAAAATATCGCAATTAAATATGAAAAATTTTAAATCTGAACTTGATAAAGTTAAATTTGTTTACAACAAAGCCTGGGCTCCAAATTACGGATTCATCCCGATGACCGATGAAGAAATTGATTGGATGGCAAATGACTTGAAGCCGCTGGTAGAGCCATCACTTGTATTGTTTGGTGAAATTGATAATCAACTTATCGGGTTTGCTTTGGTGATGCTCGATTATAATTTCATCTTCAAAAAAATGAACGGCAAATTATTCCCGTTTGGTTTTATAAAATTACTTACACAAAAGAAAAAAATTCCATGGTCAAGAATTATAACACTTGGCGTGATTCCTGAATTCCAAAAGAAGGGGCTTGATGCTGTATTCTATTGGGAGATAGTAAACCGGGCAAGAAAAATTGGAATACTCCTCGGCGAAGCAAGCTGGATTCTCGAAGATAATGAAATGATGAATCGCGGTGCTCAAGTGATGAACTCAGAGCTTTATAAAAAATATAGAATTTATGAGATCAGTATTTAAGATAAATAAAATATTTTCTGATCATTCAAAAATTTTATATACTCTCTTATTCCTTTTTTGTTTCCCTCAATTTATCATAGCACAATACTCC
The DNA here is from genome assembly GCA_016709155.1 of Ignavibacteriales bacterium. NCBI lineage: Bacteria > Pseudomonadati > Ignavibacteriota > Ignavibacteria > Ignavibacteriales > Ignavibacteriales bacterium. Next base: position 50,505 of record JADJEI010000006.1, read on the forward strand.
CCCGCCTATACTGATCTGCTTCACACAACTTACACACGTGAATTTGACAACTCTATTTTGCTGCAGTATCTTTCCTCGAATGGACAGAGGAAAATCAATGCTGCATTGTTATCAATAAGCAACAGCCGTGATACATCTTTCGCCAACGAAGTTATAAACCTGGAAGTTACCGATGATGAATTAAAAATATTCTGTCTTGAAAGCTTGGGGCAGTGTTTTCAAACTACTAAATATTTTTGGGAAAAAGTTTTTGCTAATCCCGAATCAGCAGGCAAATATTTTACAGGCATAAGTTATACCGGAAATCAGAATGACTTTAATAAAATCATTGAATATTATTCAACTGCTAAATTCAGGCATATTCCGATAAGCATAATCTTATTGAACTTTTCGCTTCGGGGAGTTAAAACTACTGATCAAAATAAATTAATCGCAAATGAACTAAGCAATAAAGATTTGAAAATGGCTGAGCTTAAATCTTTGCTTTATGTTTTAAGCCGGCTAAAATCAGAAGATCAGTTGATGACACAATTGAGTATTCTGTTAGATGAAAAAATAAATGATCGCGTTGATAATGAAATCATTCAATATATTTTACTTGCTTTCCGCAGAAATAATTTTTTCCCTGAACAGAATTCTATTTTCAATTATTTAATATCAACTGAAAATATTTTATTAAAGTCATTAGCTGCAAGTATGATTTGCTTTAAAAAAGAATTTGCAGAAAATGAACTTAGAAAATATTTTCAACTGCTTTATGACAATAATGAAATCGTTGCACGACAAACGGCAATAAGTTTAAAGAATCTCTCAGTTTCAGATTCACTCTTGATGACTTTAGAAAATTCTTTAGTTAAATTTTTATATGATGAAAAACTAAACCAAAATGTGAGAGGCGAATTATTAGTCTCTTACTCCGAGCTTTTCCCTGAAAAATTTATTACCGAAGAAATTTTAGTTCCGGGAAGTATTCCCGATAAATTTAGAATCAGATCGTACGCAAATTTTCCTAACAATCAAAAATATTTTGAAGAGTTAACTCATTTCTATTATTCAGATGATAAACTGACAAAAATCGAAAGTTTGACTTCACTAAATTCGTTTTCAAAAAATGATACTTTAAGTGCCCGGTTGAATGAAATTTATTTTAATGCGCTTACGAGCGAAATCCCGGCATTAGTATCAATTGCTGCTGATGCTCTCGATTCAGTTTTCATTATTCAGAATCAAAATAAACTCGAAAATATTCTATCTGCACAAATTGAAAAACGCATTAGTGATCCCAATTTCACCGAATCCATTTTATCTATTATGAATTTAAGTGAAAGAATGAATAACGTATTTTATAAAAAAATACTTAGCACGGCAAAAAAATCCAGCATTTATTCAATAAAGAAATTAGCGTATCAAAAACTGAAACTAAAAGATGAAATCACCAAAGAGGATTCTAATATTAAGGAGTTGCTGCAGCATGCTTTTAAGTATCAAGCGGCTCACATTATTACCAACAAAGGGGCATTTGAAATAAAGTTTTTACCTGAATCAGCACCAATATCTGTCGGCAATTTTGTTAAGCTTGCGGAAGAAAATTTTTATGATGGAATAATTTTTCATCGCGTTGTCCCCGGCTTCGTAATTCAGGCAGGCGACAAATCTGCAACAGGCTGGGAAGGTCCCGGTTACGAAATCGTTTCAGAATTTTCGAACATACCTTTTAACACAGGTGCAGTAGGAATGGCAAGCTCGGGAGTTGATACTGAAGGCTCACAATTCTTCGTGATGCTTGGCGCATATCCCCACCTTAATGGAAAGTACACAAACTTTGGACAGCTTATAGACGGCTACGAAAACCTCTATAAAATTGATGAAGGAGATTTTATCATAAAGACAATTCTCATTGATGAATTAGATTAAAAATCTCACTCCCCCATTGCTTCTTCGTATTTGCTCATGTGAGGCGGATCTATTTTTTTCAAGGTAGCAAAGACACTTTTGTCGGGATAATCTGATAAGTATTCTATAATCTCACCGCTTTTAGCATCAAAAAAGTTTTAATTACAACACTGTTCAAATCAATTTTAGTTCTTAAAGATTCCAGGGTGTTGATAAGTTTTACAATTTTATCCTGCCCGATCTTTTTATTGATAGAGAAATAATCAATGCCGAGATGATAATCGTAAATAGATTCACGAAATTGTCTGTACTTCTCATTCAATAGATCTTCGGCTAAACCCATACGGCTGTAAGTACTGCTGCTTCTAACCCACCCTTCTGATTTTTGACTGTTTGCGCCAAGGTTGCAAATGTTTAATGCTTCGGCAAAAAATGGTGAACCTGCCAAAGATTCAAATGAGTCCCAATCCAATCCTAAAATTATTTTAGCATAATAATCAAGAAAACTTGTAATCGGTTCGAAGGTGGATTGATTTGCATAAAAAGCTTGCCCCTTCTCATATTTGAAAGACCATTTACCATCATTGACTGTAAGCATTAGTGAGTTGCGATCAGTTTTATAAATAGGTCTTTGGCTTGTAACAACAACCTGAGCAGAGTAATCAACATCACTTGAAGCTGAAGTAAAAAAAATATTCATGCTGCAAATAATTTTTTCGGCATCCCAGTTATCATTTGAGAAACGTGTCTTATTCATATAATCTTCAACGGCGGCACCAAAATCTGTTAATAATTCTCTATTAGAAACAGGAAGACTTTCATAATTTACGGTCACGGTGCAATCAAGTTCCTGTGCAAAATTCAGGAACGAAGAGAGGATAAATATTAAACTGAAATATTTTATTTTATACATATACTTACTTTATAATTGTTGATTAAAAATATGAATTTACATTTAATGACACAACAAACTTAATTTAACATAGATGAAAAAAATTATACTTACTCTTCTGCTGACTTTGGGTATGCCAATAGTAACATTCGCGCAATTTAATCCGGGAGCGAAACAAATATCCCTATCAAATGCAGACGTTGCTCTGAGTAATGATGTGTTTGCATTATTCAATAACCCGGCGGGAATTGCTCAGATGAATTGGCGCGAAGTAGGTGTTTTCTATTCCCCCGCCCCATTCGGCTTTAAAGAATTAGCTAATGGATTTATGGCTTATCACGAACCTACTTCGATAGGTTCTTTTGCACTTGGCGGAATGACTTATGGATTTGAACTTTACCGTGAAACAAAAATCCTGCTTGGCTACTCTTACAATTATCAAAATAAATTCTTTGCCGGCGCTGCAATTAACTTCCACAATATTTCAATTCAGAATTATGGCAGCGATGCAGCATTTTATCTGAACATCGGCGGTCTCGCATATTTAACAAAGACCATCCGATGGGGTTTCAGTATTCATAATTTAAATAGAGCTACGGTTGGAAATGAAGATGGTCAAATTCCGATGGTTTTTAATTCCGGATTTAGCGTTGATTTGATAAACGAGCTTGCTCTAAATATTGCCGCCGAAAAAGATATTCGATACAGACCTTCAGTTATGGTTGGAATTGATTATGACATTATTGAATACCTCTCCCTTCGGCTGGGGTTTTCTAATGAGCCTTCTAAATTTTCAGGCGGGGTCGGAATAAACTATTCATTATTCAGTCTTGATTATGCAGTGTTCACTCACCCTGATCTTGGATTAACGCATCAAGCCGGTTTGATATTAAGTTTTGGACGGGATGGGACAAGATTTGAAGCAGTTAAAAAATATCTTGGAATAGAATGAATTTGATATGAATCTCATTTTAAAAAAGAATCTGTTTCTACTCTATATGTTCAGTCTCGTTTTATTTTTTTCGATAGAAAACTTTTCTCAAGTTGATTCTTCTGAAATTATTATTGAAGATAATGTTGATGATTTGCTGCCCGACCTTGATATTGAAACGGACAACTCGGAACTATTTAATCAGATAGAAGAATTATACAGCAGCAAAATTGACTTGAATTCTGATGATCTCGAAACACTCCAAAGCATTCCCGCTATTGATCTAAACACTGTAAATCTAATTTTTAACCATCGTAAAAAGTTTGGTGATTTTTTTTCAATCAACGAATTATATTCAGTGCAGGGGTTGGCAAAAGAGCAGGCGGATAAAATTATTCCTTTCGTCACTATAACTCAAGAAAAAATTAATTACAATCAGATTGAGTTTGATGAAGCCTCTGAATTACCACTCATTAAAAAAATTAATTTGAATTATCGCTCACGGGTTCAAAATGATTTGCAGGATCGAGCCGGTTTTATTGATGGAGATTATGCAGGGTCAAGTTATAAAATTTATAACAGATTTATTTTTAAAGTTTACGATAACTATCAAGCAGGATTCATCTCAGAAAAAGATGCCGGCGAAAAATCATTCAATGATTTTACTTCATTTCATTTTGCTGTACGCGATTTATCTTTAATTAAAATACTTGTCGCCGGCGATTACAATATCGAATTTGGTCAGGGTTTAGTTTTATGGAGTCCGTATGGATTTTCTAAAAGTGCAGATGCTATTTACCCGGTAAAAAAGAAAAGCAGAGACATAATCCCATACACAAGCACTGACGAAAATAAATTTTTCAGAGGTGCGGCACTCTCTGTAACTTTTAGTGATTTCACTTTGTCTGGATATTTTTCAAAAAATAAATTTGATTCAAATACCGATTCGCTAACAAACGGGATTCTTTCTATTTCAGAGACAGGATTACATCGAACTCAAAGTGAAATTGAAAATCGTAAAGCCGTTGAAGAAACTTTTATCGGCGGGCGTGTAGATTACAACTCTCAAGAATGGATAAAAGCCGGGCTGCTGTTTTTTAATTCAAAGTTTAGTAATCATTTCATTTCAGAAAAACCATTCGATTTGGAAGGAAATAATTTCAGTTATAATTCCGCTTACTACAATATCTATCTTGAAAAAATAAATCTATTTGGTGAATGGGCTTATGATGGAAAAGCTGTAGCCTCATTGAATGGATTAGAATTACCCATCAGCAGCAGTTTTAGTTATGTCGCTCTTATAAGAAATTATCCTTCGGGATTTTCCAATTTGCACGGCTTTGGATTTGGCGAGCAATCCGGTTCAACAAAAAATGAATTTGGAATCTACAATGGATTCCGTTGGAAAAGTTTTGTAGGGACTCTCAATTTTTATTATGATCAATTTAAATTTCCCGGTGCAACTTTTAATTCACCCCTGCCTACTTCCGGCGATGAAATACTTGTTGATCTCGACACAAAACCATTGAAAGGGATACAGGCAAAATTTCGTTTTAAATTAGAAAATAAAGAAGTGACTGAATCTATAAATTTTGAGGATCAAATAGCAAAAAGATTGAAACAAAATATTAGAGTTGAATTGATTTACGATATTTCAAAATCTTTAAGAATTAAAAATAGATTTGAATTAGCTGACTATTCGATTAAAGACGCAGAGATTAACGACAAGGGATTTTTATTCTACCAGGAAATGAGATACCTGCCAATTAAAAATTTAACTATCTACGGCAGGGTGGCATTTTTCAGAACTGATTCTTTTAATTCAGCGATATACGTTTATGAAAATGATTTGATCGGAGTATTCAATAATATTGCTTTATTTGGTGAAGGGATCAGATGGTATTTTTTAGCCAGATATAAAATATTGGATTATCTTCAACTTTCATTTAAGTACGCCGAGACATACAAGCCTCAGGAAGATGCATTATCATCCGGTAATTCGCTCATCGAAGGAAATATTGATAATAAACTAAGTATTCAGATTGATGTTAAGTTTTAATCCATCTTTTCAAATGAAGCCTTAAGTTTTATGATTAAAAAACATATCGTTATATTTAGCAAAGTAATTTGAATTACTCATATTGACCCAATTGAAATAGAGAATAAACATGTTAAGCTCCAAAATCGAATCACTGAAAAAGTATAATAACCTCTTTAACATTGCACAGAAATCTTCAAACGATTTCGCAGATAACCTTTGCGAATTTTTGGTTACAGAGTTTGATCTTCAGGCGGTTATTATTTTTAAGATTGACAATAAAAATAATTTGACGGTATTTGGAAAATCAAGCTCTGCTAAAAAAAGTTTTATTTCTGATGAAAATTTTTACTGCTCCGAATGCCCGGCATTGAAACCTGAGAGCAAACACAATACTGTATATCTGCAAAACAATTGTAAACTGCCAGCGACTGACTTTATTCTTTATGAAAGCTGCAGTGTGCTTGATATAACTTCACAGGAAAAAGTACTTTTGAAAATTGCATGCAAGTCACCAATAACTAAAAGTGATTCAGACAATCTTGAAACCATCGGTACAATGGTGGTTAATTTAATTCGGTTTTGGGTTGCAAGGCGCGGAAGTATTGATACTTCACTTAACCAATTGGTCAATGAGATAGCACATGAACTTAGAACTCCCACCAACAGCATCATGGGTTTTGCTTCTTTGCTGAACGAAGAAAACTTAACAGCGGCTCAGTCAGAATATGTTAATACGTTAAAGAATAATGCATTAGACTTACTCACCTTGTTAAATGACTTGATAGACATAGCAAAGATTAATGCGGGTCTGATCAAAGAGAATATTACAACAGTCAGGCTCAAAGAACTTGTTACAGAGATAAGCAGAGCATTTGAGGAAAAATTAAAAAATAGAAGTATCGAGTTCATTATCAATGTTGATAAACAAATTCCAGATCAAATAAAAATTGACACGCAAAAAATCAAATATGTTTTGTTGAATATTATTAATATCTCGAAAAGGCTCATTGATGAAGGTAAAATTACTATTTCGGTAACTCCTGCCCTTCAGAATAATATAACTTTCAAAATATCAAGTACAGGAGGGGGCATTCCATCCAATAAATTGAAAGACATATTTAAGCCTTTCAGTTTGAACGAACTGCCAAATAAACAGACAATCAGCACAAGCGGTCTTGGATTAACATTGTCCAAAAAATATATCGAATTATTAAATGGTGAAATTGAAGTAAGCAGCAATATGGGAAGAGGTACATCATTTATATTCAGCATTCCGGTAGAATTGATTACACCAATTGAGTCACAAATCTCTGCTTTGCCCAAACCCGACGGAAAGAAAAATAAAGTTCTGGTTATCGAAGACGATTATGCAACATCAAAATTACTTAGCAATTACTTAAATAAATGGGGATATGAGCCAACAATTGTAAACTCTGCACATCAGACAAAACAGATTATTGAAAAAGAATCTTTCCTTGCAATACTAATGGATATAGTCCTTCCTGATTCAAGCGGCTTTGAATTGTTAAAAGAACTGCGGGAGAATAAAGCCACTAAATATACTCCTGTTATAGTTTGCTCGGTTGAAACTGAACAACAAAAAGCATTTTTAATGGGGGCGGTAGAATATTTTGTAAAACCGATTCAGTATAAATACCTTGTTGAAGTTTTGATGAGTTATAAACTTAAAAAAGATTCAACGGTGCTGATTGTCGATGATGATGTTCCTACTCTCAACTTAATTAAACAAGCTGTTGAACAGGTGGGTGTGAATGCTCTTGCAGAAAATCATTCATCCAAGGTTATGGATTTAATTGAGAATAAATCTCTCGACCTGGCAATCATTGATTTAGACATGCCGGAAGTCAATGGATTTGAACTTATTAAAATGATCAAGCTTAATCCGCATTTTGGAAAATTACCTGTTATAATTTATACCGGTAAAGAAAATTATCAGGAAGATCTTAAAAAAATTGACGGTTTATTTCAGGAACTGCTAAACAAAAAAAGCACGAACATTGAAGATCTCGCTGAAACAGTTAATGCGATGATCAATAAGTTTGATGAACCTCCAACTTCTTTAGAATTAAAAGAATCAAAGGATTCGGTAAAGATTTTACTCGTCGAGGATTATAAACATTCTCAAATCATTGTAACAAGACTTTTGAAAAAAAATAATTTTGAATCTATCGTTGTAGTTGAAAATGGACAGGAAGCAGTTGATGAAGTTAAAAATAATAAATACGATCTTATATTAATGGATATGCAAATGCCGGTTATGAATGGATTCGAAGCAACTCAAAGAATAAGAGAAATGGAAGAATATAAAAACACTCCGATTATCGCCCTCACTGCTTTCGCGATGAAAGGTGACCGCGAAAAATGTTTGGATGCAGGTGCAACTGACTATATTCCTAAGCCAATCGACAGTCAGGAATTTATCGAAAAAGTTAAACACTACACTGATGTAAAAATGAAGCATTGATTTCATTTTTATATCATTGATTCCCTAATCATTCAAGAATAAATTATGAACTCCGAAAAAATTCGCGTGAGGTTTGCGCCAAGCCCAACAGGTTATCTGCATGTTGGCGGACTGCGAACCGCACTATACAATTATTTATTTGCAAAAAAGAATAACGGCACTTTTATTTTGCGAATCGAAGATACAGATCGAAACCGTTATGTCGAAGGTGCTGTCGAAAAGTTAATTAAGGCACTTAAGTGGGCTGGATTACACTATGACGAGGGACCCGAAGTTGGCGGAGAGTTTGGACCCTACTTTCAGTCACAAAGATTAGATATCTATAAAAAATACGCTGATGAATTAATCGCTAAAGGGAAAGCATACTATTGCTTTTGTTCTCCGGAAAGATTAAAATCTTTACGCGAAGAGCAAGAGAAACAAAAACTGCCGCAAGCAAAATATGACAAACATTGCCTTCATTTATCTAAACTAGAAGTTGAAAAAAACTTAAGCGCCTCAATTCCCAATGTTGTAAGATTAAATATTGAGCAGAATCAATCGATTAAGTTCGATGATTTAATTCGCGGGCATGTTGAGTTTGAAAGTAATAATGTTGATGACCAAATATTAATTAAAGGCGATGGCTATCCGACTTATCATCTTGCAAATGTAGTTGATGATCATTTAATGAAAATCACTCACGTAATTCGCGGTGAAGAGTGGCTTTCCTCAACTCCAAAACACGTTTTATTATATGATTCATTTGGGTGGGATCGTCCAAAGTTTGCGCACCTCCCTCTTCTATTGAATCCTGATCGCTCAAAATTAAGTAAGCGACAGGGCGATGTTGCAGTTGAGGATTATCGCGAAAAAGGTTTTCTTAAGGATGCTCTTATCAACTTTGTAGCTCTCCTGGGATGGAATGCAGGGGATGATAGAGAATTTTATAACATTGATGGTTTGATTAATAATTTCTCCCTTGAACGAGTCAATAAATCAGGAGCGGTGTTTGATCTGCAAAAGCTGCATTGGTTAAATGCCGAGCATCTTAGAAAAAAGTCGGAAGGTGAATTACTTAATTTGCTGAATGAAGAATTACAGAAATCAAAATACAAAGATCAGTTTTATTCTGACATCTACTTGCTGATGATTATCAAAGCAATGAAGGAAAGAGTATCATTTGTAAAAGAGTTCATTGATAACTGTATTTACTTTTATGAAGCTCCCTCACAATACGAACAAAAAGCTGTGGAGAAAAACTGGAAACCCGAAACTCCTGCACAATTGCATAAATTCAAAAATGAATTAGCTGAATATGATAATCCAACTATAGAAGATTTTGAACACATTATTACGAAAGCAGCCGAAGAATTAAAAATCGGAAAAGCAAAACTGATTCACCCGCTAAGGTTAGCTGTTTCGGGTCAAAGCACCGGACCGGGAATGTTTGATTTACTTTTTATTCTTGGTAAGGATGAAGTTTTGAAAAGAATTGACACAGCAATTCAAAAGATATCTGTTTAATATTTGCAGTTTAGATTTAATAGCACTTTAGTGGTAATAAATAGCTCAGTATCGTAACAAGTACAATGTGTTTACTAAACACTAAAATGCTTTGCTTGCGTTTTACATCTTCATCCGTTTGAAGAATAAAATGCGCCATTAGTAATGGAATTAAAAATTGAACTAACATATTGTTCATCAAATATTAATCATCAATTTTGTAATAAAGTGATATAAGCTTAAAAGCTAATATAGTATAGTTATAAGCTTAAAAGCTTATATCATTATTTTTAAGTCTCATACTATAACTAACAAATGCTACAACCTTAAAAGGTTGTAATTAGTAAATACAACCTTTTAAGGTTGTATTATGAAAAAACAAGCTTTTAAGCCTGTATCATCATTTCTTATTTTTAACAGGTATTGAAGCAGCAAGCACAATATTTCTAAAGTAAGCAACATTATCAGCAACAATCGTCCATCCTGAAGCATCCATCTGCTGCGATACAGCGGATTGAGTTATACGAAGTTTAGCTGCAATTGTTTTCTGGCTATAATTTTGCAAAGCCAACAACGCAATTTTACTTTGCTTACTTGTCCATCTTGCAGAAATGAAATCTGTGTTTTGGATAATCAAATCAAGAACATTGGAATTTGGAAGGACATCTGAAACAAATTTCATTTTTCGTTTACCTTTTTTATCCAGCGCTTTCCCGGAAATTTTATAAGCATCTCCAATACCAAAAGATGACTCAATAAAATCAACAGTACCAATTGAAATTGCCATCCTTGCATCAATTGAATCAAGCTGCATTTTTGCTTTTAGATAAGCCCGGTAAAATAATGCAATGTTAAGGGCTAACTCGGGATTTTTTATAAGCAGTTGCCAGCTATCACCGCGGAATAATTCAGGTTCATATCTTAAAGCGTCAGGAAAGACTTTAGAAATCTCTTTGGAACAGCTTTTCATAACTTTTATTAAAAGCTTATGTTTATCTAAAGATAATTTAGATGATTTAACAATATCGCCAGTAATGACTGAGTACAATTTTTTGGTTTTTTCTTTTGCCATATTATTTTTTTCGAATAACGTTTTTATTTCTTACCACCGGTTTTTGACCAAGTGTCTTTTAAAGTTACCGTGCGATTGAAAACAAGTTTTTCTTCTGTTGTATATTTTGTATCAACACAAAAATATCCCTGTCTTTCAAACTGAAAACGATCTCCGATCTTTGCAAATTTTACAGATGGCTCAAGTTTGGCATTTGGAATTATCTCAAGTGAATTTGGATTGATGAGTTCTTTAAAATCTTTTTCTTTCTCTCCTGCCGGGTCTTCAATAGTAAAAAGTCTATCATATAACCGAACCTCACAATCAATTGCGGTATGAACTGAAACCCAGTGAATTGTTCCTTTTACTTTTTTTGAACTTGTCCCTGTTCCGCTTTTTGTATCGGGATCGTAGCTGCAGTTGAGTTGAATTACCTCCCCGCTTTCATTTTTAATTACTTCATCGCATTTAATAATATACGCATAGCGCAATCTAACCTCCCCATTTGGAACCAAGCGATGGAACCCCTTAGGTGGAGTTTCCATAAAATCGCTTTTCTCAATGTAAATCTCTTTTGAGAAAGGAACTTTACGATGACCCATTTCAGCATCCTCAGGATTGTTTACCGCTTCAAGTTCTTCCTCCCCATCATAATTCGTTATCACAACTTTTAGTGGATCGAGAACTGCCATTACCCGCTGAGCACGCTTGTTCAAATACTCACGAATTGCAAACTCAAGTAAAGCAACATCTGTCATAGCATCTCTTTTAGCTACTCCGATCATCTCTGCAAAATTCTGAATTGCTTCAGGTGTATATCCTTTCCTGCGATATGCAGAAATAGTCGGCATACGGGGATCGTCCCAACCATCAACAAATTTTTGCTCGACTAATTCAAGAAGCTTGCGTTTACTCATTACAGTGTAGTTCAAATTCAACCTTGCGAATTCAATCTGCTGCGGATGATAAATTTCTAATTCATTTAAAAACCAATCATACAAAGGACGGTGTACTTCAAACTCGAGGGTACAAATAGAATGAGTAATTCCTTCGATAGAATCTTCAAGTCCATGAGCCCAATCATAAGTTGGATAGATGCACCATTTATTTCCTGCACGATGATGTTCTGAATGAATGATTCGGTACATAACCGGATCGCGAAGAAGCATATTTGGTGAAGTCATGTCTATTTTTGCACGAAGAACTTTTTCGCCATTCTTGAATTCACCCTTTCTCATCCGCTCGAACAAATCAAGATTTTCTACGATTGAGCGATTGCGATTAGGACTTTCTTTTCCTGCTTCAGTGATAGTTCCGCGTAAACCGCGCATTGTTTCAGGATCAGAATCATCAACGTAGGCTTTACCTTTTTTAATAAGTTTAACCGCCAATTTATACATTTGATCAAAATAATCTGAAGCGAAAAATATTCTATCTTCAAAATCGCCGCCGAGCCATTTAACATCTTCTATTATTGAATCAACATATTCCTGTTCTTCTTTGGTAGGGTTAGTATCATCGAATCGAAGATTGAATTTACCATTGTAATCACGAGCTATTCCATAATTCAAACAAATAGATTTTGCATGCCCGATATGAAGATAGCCATTAGGTTCAGGTGGGAATCTTGTATGAACATTTCCGTTCCATTTATTCGTTTTTAAATCTTCATCTATGATTTCGTAGATAAAGTTTTTGGATTTAGCGGGATTAAGATTATCATTCATTTATGATTGCTTCCATTTTTTCAATTTAATTTTTTAAAATTATTTTTATTAGAAATATAAGCAAACTATTGATAATGAGTTTGGAACTACAGAGTATAATTGATAAAACGAGGACAGCAGGATGGGCTACTTCAGATTGATTCGATTAGATTGAGAAGATCGTTACGATTAAATGGTTTAGAGATGTAATGTGAACAGCCTTTAGACAGGAATTCTTCTTTATCACCGGACATAGCAAAAGCAGTTACGGCAACTATCGGGATGTTAGTAAAGTTAGCGTTCGATTTAATTTTTTGAATAACTTCTAAACCGCTAATCCCATTACCAAGATTTATATCCATTAATATTATGTCAAACTTATATTTGGTTAAAAGTTCCAAAGCATCCTGACTATTAGTAGTAGTATGAACATCATGAGTTTTATTTAAAAACATTTTAACCAGCATTAGGTTTGTACTATCGTCGTCAACCACTAAAATATTTTTTATATTACTACTTAATGGCTCCCGAGGTTTATTAATAGTAGGGATATCTTTTATAAATAATTCATCTGGTAACTCCACTTCACTAAAATCTTCCAGCAGTGGAAATTCAATAGTAAAGCATGTGCCTTCGCCTAATTTGCTTTGCACTGAAATATTTCCATTAAGTGTTTCTACGTATTTTTTTGTTATTGTTAGTCCTAAGCCGGTGCCCTCAAACGATCTTCCAATTCCCTCGCTCACTTGTCTGAATGGTTCGAATATCAGATCAATTTTTTCTTTTGATATACCAATGCCTGTGTCTTTCACGCTGATTATTAATACGCCGTTTATTTTTTTAGCTTCAATAATTACACTGCCGGAAAGAGTATATTTAATTGCATTCTCAACAAGGTTGATAAGAATATCACGAAATAGTTTTTCATCAGTTACGAATAGCTGTCCATTTATTTTTAAATCTATAATTAATTTTAATCCCCGTTTTTCAGCAGTCTTTAGAAAGAGTGAACGAATTTCTTTAATGACTTTTGATATAGAGATGGTTTGCTTTCTGATTTCATATTTTTCAGATTCAATTTTAGAGAGATTCAAGATTAAGTTAAGAGTTTGCAGAAGTCGTTTTCCGCTTCCATGAATACTCTCCACCATTTCCTGATATTCAGTACCTTGAAGTTCTTCAGTTAAATATTCAGAAATACCAAGTATGCCGGTTAATGGAGTACGAAGTTCATGGCTCATGTTTGCGAGGAAATTAGATTTTAATTTATTCATTTCCTCAGCTTTCTCCTTCGATCTTAGCATTTCCAGTTCCGCCTGACGTCGAATTGTGATATTACGCGCAATTCCTAAAATCTGACTGGCATGACCAGCTTCATTCCGGATGAAAGAAGTTTTGACCTCACACCATACAGTGCTATTGTCTTTGCGAATAAACTCCACCTCTAACATTCGATTCGGATAATCTACTCCATTGCCGTTCATTTGATCTTTTTGAATTTCTTCTTTTAACACATTTAGTGCATTATCAAACGATTTTTTCGTCAGAACTTTTTCGATGTTGGATTGATAAATTTCTTCGGGGGTATATCCGGTAAGTGATTTACAGGAAGGGCTAACGTACTTGAAATTCAGATTCAAATCAAAAGTAAAAACAACATCGGCAATATTTTCTGCGAGCAGTCTATATTTTTTTCGCTTTCGCTTAATTCCAATTCGAAATTTTGTTTTCTAATAAGACTGCTGATATTATTCGCCATCGCTGATAGTACTGCAATTTCAGTTTCAGACCACTGTCGTTCGCTCCCGCAATCATCCATACCGATAAATCCCCAAAAATAATTTTCATGAAATATAGGAAAAATTATTATTGATTGTATGTTTTCATCCTCGAACAATTTTCTTTCTGCTTCGGGGAAATCACGAACTAATCCTGTGATATATCTGTTCTGTGAAAGATGTTGATACCAGCTTGGAAAATTTTTTTCATAAGACAGATTTTGAAGATCAAGATTCTGAATTTGGGGAACTGCTTTATCCGAACACCACTCAAATCTCTGACTCATTAAATTCTCATTATTTTTTTTATCGTAATGATTTTCAAAGATATAAACTCTATCAACCTGTACAGCCTCGCCGATAAGTTTTAATGCAGTATTTAAATTGTTATTATAATCATTTTTGGTTAGAAGAATTTCTTCGGCTTTTGACAAAGCAGATAGAATTCTTATCAGTTTGTTCTGTTCATCCTGAGCTTTCTTACGAATTATTGCAAGCGCTGCCTGATTGGCTATGAATTCAAGATGCCTTTGATCAGCTTCAGTATAACGAAGATTCTGTTCGTAAGATTGGACAACAATTACCCCAAAAATTTTATTATCTGATTTTAACGGTACTCCAAGCCAATCAACCGAGTCTTCACCGATTAAGTCAACCTCGCCATTTATTCTTAATTGATTAAAAATATCCGGTGTTGCAAGTAATGCTTTTCCGGTTCGAAGAACATATTCTGTTAGACCTTTTTCAATAGGTTTTGTTGCAACTGGTTCATCAATTTCATCAACAAAGTAAGGGAAATCTATTACTTGTTTCTCCGGATTGTACAGAGCAATATAGAAATTTTTTGCCCGCATAACTTTTTGAGTTGATTGATGAATGAAGCTAAAAAGTTCTTTCAGATTATTTACCGAATTTACCGCTTCAGCAATTTTGTATGAGACCTCTTTTAAACTTTCCGCCTTTTTAAGATCTGTAATATTTCGAATAATATTTAGAACCTTATTTTTTTGAAAAGGAACGAATCTTATTTCATAAAAATTCCTTTCCCCATTCAGTTGAGCCTCATATTCCTTAATCTGAACCTTCCCTGTTACTGAATAATCATCAAACATTTTTTGAAGATCCGGAAAATTGATCTGGGTAAAAATACTCTTTAGATTTTTACCAATAATTTCAGATCGGGGAAAAGGCAGTGGAATGAAATCAGGCGCATAATATTCCAGACAGAAACCATTTCTATCAGTAACGAATACTAGATCAGGGAAAGCACTCATCAATGCGACGTATCTTGCTTCACTATTCAGCAATGCGTCTTCAGTTTGTTTACGTTTAGTTATGTCTCTGGTAATTCCTAAAATTGCGTTGGCGTTTTTATTTTCGTCACGAATAAAACTTAAAGCAGTTTCCGTCCAGATTAATCTTCCATCCTTGCATTTTTCTCGAAGCACAACCGTACGGGTTCTGTTTTTATCTATTCCAGGCAAGTTCTCATTTTGTAATTCTTCAGTAAGAATACGAGAGAGTATTTCCAATGAATCAGGAGTAAGAGTCTCTTCCAATTTTTGATTCATCGTTTCTTCAACTGTAAATCCTTTCACTTTCAGACACGCGGGGCTTACAAATTTGAAATTTAGCTGGAGGTCACGTATCCATATCATATCTTGTGAGTTTTCAGATATGAGTTGAAATTTTTCTAATGCATCTTTAAGAACTTTTTCGGATTCTTTTTCTTTTGTCACCTCCCTTGCGCTGCCAACTGTGCCGATAAGCTTTCCACTATCATCGAATAACGGTGCTTTGTGAACATCAAGAAAAAGAAATTTTCCTTTAACATTTCCCGATTCGTCAAACTTTGTAGGCGTTAGATTTTTTTTGACTACTTGATCAGTGTCCTGACAAATCTCTCCGAACGTATGCCACAGTTGTTCTTTGGGATGGCGCTCTCTTTCTCTTTTAGCAAAAAAGAGATCGGTTTTATTTAACGGTTCAGTAGTATCGGCAGCGTTTAGTAGATTATTACAAATCGCTCTATTGGCAAAAATGTATCTATCGTTTAGGTCTTTTGCCCATAGCATATCAGGGCAATTATCTGCAACGAGGCGGAAAATTTCAGCGAGGTTTTTATAGTAAACAAGTTGCTTTTTCAATTCCTCCAGTGAGGTGGTAGAACTGAACGATTTTTTATTTTGTTTTTGGATAGACATATTTTCACTTTGGCTTTAATACTATATTTTAATATGGAGGATTACACATTGTAGTTGTAAATCCAAGTATAGATATTTGAGCCAAAAAACCGTTCAATCAATTGCTGCCGGCGAATTTGTAAATGTTGGTAACCTGAACAAGATATTCAACACTTACCCGATCCATAGGATTAGGTATTTTTTTCACATCAGTGTAAATTTTCTTTACGGTATCATTTTCGCCGATCCTTTTAACAACCCGCTGAATAATAGTACCATCATCCTGTATTTCATAATTACCGTCTACACCTATGTAGATTTTACTCATTTGTGTTCCTATAAGATTAATCAAATATGAGTTCTTTAGGCTTTTCGATTTGTTCGATCATTGATAATTCGGGGATATGATATTCATCAATCAAATCCTCAATCTCCTCAAGAGAATAAATATCAACGGTTTCCCATTCAGGAATTGAAAGAATCATTTCTTTTTTGTGATTCTTCGTTCTTGCCCTTTTAGTTTTATCACGTTTCATATTGAGCTCCTTTTTTTAATTAAGTATAACAATTACCATGCCATAATGTTCGATTAAAAAGATAAATTAGCATGATCAATTTTTTTATTGAGTTTTCTACTAAAAATCCCAAAGAACGTTGTTTAAAGGGAAATACTTCCTTAAATTTGGACACAAAAATAATGATTGCCGAAGTGGCGGAATTGGTAGACGCGCTGGACTCAAAATCCAGTCTGGCTTACACCAGGTGCCGGTTCGAGTCCGGCCTTCGGTACAATCTTTTTTCAAGTAAGTTTAGAGTTAAACTGGTTTTTATTCTTACCAAGTTTAATACTCATCATAATTTCAATTCTTTCTCCCCGAATAATTATCGAGAATCTATAAAAAATATTAAGCCTTTTTGAATCAATAGGATTTTATGCGTTTGTAAAAATTCTTTAGAACAATTTGGTGTAAGTTTGAAATGAAGTTTAACAAAGTGAAATTTGTAGAAGTAGAAAAAATCTTCTTATCTTAAATCAATAATAAAATTCATTCTTGTTCATTAAATAAGATTTAGTATAAAAAACTAATTCAAATTCTCCCAATGAAATTAAACTACGCAAACATTATTAGGATATTTGCATTTTCACTATTGATAGCGTTCTCGTATAATTATATTAATGTTGATGGGATAAATCTTCTGCAACGTAAAATAGAATATGTTGCTGCAAATGATTCGTTGATAAATACTTTGACTGCTGATTCAGTTTCATCAAGTATTAAAATTGATTCGGTTGACCTATCACCTAAAAATAATTCAAGTAAGCAGCAGAAGAACATCATACAACTTGATTCGACTAAAAAAGAATTAAATAACCCAATCGAAAAGAAAAAAAATATAATAGATGAATCAAATCAACAATCCGAATTTTCTGAGCCGCATTCGATAAGTCTTGACCAAGCCTACAAGTTATACTTACAAAACATTTTATTCGTTGATGCAAGAAATAAAAGTGACTATGATTATTCCCACATAAAGAACTCAGTAAGTCTTCCCGTTTTTCAATTTGAAGATTACAAAAGGATTTTAGAAACAATAGATGTCAATCAACCAATAGTTGTCTATTGTAACGGTCCTGATTGTGATATGAGTGATATGCTCGCTAAAATACTTGTTGATTCTGGTTACCGAAAAATATTTGTTTTTACAGGCGGTTGGGAAGAATGGGAAAAAGCTAATTATCCTTCAGAGCCGGTTAGATAGTACATTGTATGAATAATTTTTTATCAAATAAATACTTGTTATTAATTCTTAGAGTAATCGTTGGATTTGTTTTTTTATATGCCGGTGCCCAAAAGATTAATTCACCTTCAGCATTTGCAGAATCAATAAATGCATACAAACTTTTCCCGGAAATACTGATTAATTTCTTCGCTGTATTTATTCCATGGTTAGAGGTGGTCAGCGGGCTGATGTTGATATTCGGAATTGCAGTGAGAGAAAATTCATTCATCATTTCGAGCTTACTTACATTATTCATTCTACTGATTGTAATTTCAATGTTTCGCGGTCTTGAAATAGATTGCGGATGCTTTGGAGATTCAACCGTAAATCCAATCGGTTTTAAGAAATTAGTAGAAAATATTGTTTTACTTCTTATGTCCATTCTTTTAATGATTGGTAAAACCAGTGCGATCAAATTGATTCGGGATTAATATTATTAAGATTCTTTTCAATCATACTCATTGTATCTCTAAGAACTCCTAAAGATCTTTGACTTAACAAATCAATCTTTATCAAACCAAGATCTTCGATAGAATACATATCCGGCTGAGTAATTATTAATCCCACTCCCTTATTAGCTGCATATTGAACGGCTGTATAATCGGTAATAGGCGAAGGGGTTATTACAATTCCGCCGGGGTGAATACTTAAATGACGCGGTAGATCTGAAAGCTTTGAAGCAATATTGACAATTGTTTTCCAGGGCTCGATATTAAAATTTAATCCCCGCGACTCAGGAAATAAACCGGCGACATTTGGAAGATTATTTGCATTTGTCCAAGGAATTTTTTTACTGTACTCAGATATTTCCCTATCACTTAATCCAAAAGTCTTTGCTACTTCTCTAAAGGCTGAGCGTGCTTTAAAAGTAATGTGAGTAGAAATCATTGCAACATTTTGATAATCATATTTTTCAAAAACATATTTAATAATTTCATCCCTCTCCTTCCACGAGAAATCAATATCAATATCTGGAGGGGAACTTCTACCCTTGTTTAAAAATCTTTCAAAGTAAAGGTTATATTTTATTGGATCAACTTCGGTAAGATGAAGACAATATGAAATGATGCTGTTAGCGGCGGAGCCTCTGCCAATGGTCATCATTCCGCGCTTCTTTGCTTCGAGTACTATATCCCAAACAATTAAGAAGTAATCTGAAAAATTAAGTTCTTCGATCACTGAAAGTTCTAATTCGAATCTATCTACAGCAGGTTTTGACAAGGCGGGGTATCTTTGCTTTAATCCCGAATATGATATTTCTCTCAACATAGAATGCGACGTGTGATTAGCTGGAGTTTTGAACTTGGGAAATTTGTACTGATTAAATTTTAAGTCAACATTACATTGAGCGGCTATCTTAAATGTATTTGAAACAGCCTCTGATAAGTTTTTCCACTGTGAATCAATCTCTGCTGGAGATTTAAAGTAAAATTCACTATCCATGTAATCTGTAACTAAAAGATCATCAACATTATTATTTAAACGAATCGCACATAATGTTTTGTGTAGATAGTATTCATCCTCATTAAGAAAATACACCGGATTGGTCACGACAACGGGAATATGAAGTTTAGTAGAAACGTCAAATAGCTCACGGTTTCTTCTTTTATAATTTTTGGAATCTATTAATTCACAATAAACACTTTCAAAGTCTTCAACCTGTTTTAATAAAGAAATTGAGTTAGAGATTACAAACAGATTTTCACTTCGTTGATTCAATGCTTCAACTAAATTAAAGCTTTCATTCAATTGCCTTGCTGTGATCATTCTGCATAATTCTTTATAGCCTTCATTAGATTTTGCCAGCAGCAATGCGTAGATATCCTGAGAATTCGGCTGTGTAATTTGAGCACCAAGGATGGGTTTAATATTCCTTTCAATTGCTTTCTTAGCAAATTGAATAAGTCCATACATAGCATCAATATCAGTTAAAGCGATAGAACTGAGACTAAACTGAACAGCTTTATTGAGTAGTTCATCTAAGCGAACAGGGGCTTGCAGCAGTGAGTAACACGAATGAACGTGTAAAGGAATCATGCTAAAAATTAAAATTGTTGAAAAAATTATATGAATATATAATTAAAAATAGGAAGGAAAGTCAGATTTTGTTCAGTGCTTTATCAGCAATATCTTTTCTGAAATAGATGTCCTTAAAGTGGATATGGTTTAGTGCTTTATAAGCCTTTATTTTAGCAGAACGAATATTTAGGGATTCTGAAAAAGCAGTAACTCCGAGAACTCTTCCACCATTGGTGAGGATTTTACCATCAAGTTCTCTTGTCCCAGATTGAAATATTATCACCCCATCCTCTTTATAATCAAGTCCTGTTATTTCAAAGCCCTTTTGATATTTATCGGGATATCCGCTGGAAGCTGCCACAACACAAACCGCAGACCCTCCATTGTAACGACAACACTCCGTATCTAAGCAGCCGCTGGCAGCGCTGTACAAAAGCTGCAAGAAATCACCATTCAGTGTTAACACAACTGCTTGTGTCTCCGGATCGCCAAAACGGCAATTGAACTCAACTACTTTGGCACCTGATTCAGTAATCATCAAACCTGCGTAAAGACACCCAATAAATTTTCTACCTTCAAGATTAAGTGCATTGAGTACAGGTGAAATTATTGTTCGCTTGATATCTTCCAATAATTCATTCGTAATAATTGGAGCAGGAGAATAGGCACCCATGCCGCCTGTATTTTTACCTGTATCGTTATCCCCTATCTTTTTGTGATCCTGAGCAGAAGGCAGGCAGAGAAATTTTTCACCATCTGTAACGGCGAAGATGGAGGCTTCTTCGCCTTGCATAAATTCTTCAATGATTATTTTTGAACCGGAGACACCAAAAATATTATTAACAAATATTTCATCAACTGCTTTATCAGCTTCATCCTGATTTGAACAAATGATAACTCCTTTCCCTGCAGCTAAGCCGTCAGCTTTAATCACTAAGGGGTAGGCAGATTTTTTAATATACTGTTTTGCCTCGAAAATTTCGGAGGAACTAAATTTTTCATATTCGGCAGTTGGAATAGAATATTTTTTCATTAATCCTTTTGCAAAAGATTTATGTGATTCAATCTCAGCCGCTTTTGCTGAAGGACCGAAAACCAGAAATCCATTTGCTCTAAGAGCATCTGCTAAGCCGTCAACCAAAGGCTGCTCGGGACCAACTACAACAAGGTCAATTTCATTTTTATTGCAGAAATTAATGAGTGCGGTTGGATCGTTAATATCAATAGAAATATTTTTACCGACAGGAATTGTTCCCGGATTACCGGGTGAAATAAATAATTTATTAAGAGAATTGCTAAGAGAAATTTTATAAGCGAGAGCGTGTTCCCTGCCGCCGGAACCTATGAGCAAAACATTTTTCTTTTTCATGATCTTAATAAAAACTGCATTTGCTTTGTTAATAGTTCTGTCAAATAATCTCTTCGAAGTGTCAATATAAATTCTTCATTAGGAACGGGTAAATTATTCTTGATGTATAATTCATAAACTTTCACAATGGTGTTTTTGATTTGTTCGATGTTGTCAGGATCGGTAATGAATGCAGCACCGTATTCTTCCAAAGAGTTTTTAAGCGGACCATCCGGAACACAAGCAATGACAGGTTTGCGAGTGCCAAAATATTCAAAAGCTTTTCCAGTGGAAACAGTATCAGCATTTTTGCCATTGCCGACCATTAACCATAAAATATCGCTGCTCATAGTCTTTATTAATGAAGTGCGGTGAGAAAGGTAACCATTCTCCTTAACATATTCCTGCAGCGATAATTTTTTAATTAGTCTCCGGTTTTCTTTACGTAAAAAACCTGTAAAATGAAGCTCAATATTGGCAGCAATCTCGGGTCGTTCGATCGTTAATAATTTAAATGCTTTCAGAAAAAATTTTGGAGTGATGAATTCATAAAAAATACCAGAATACATTATGATCATCTTAGATTTAAGTTTCTTCTCTGAAACTATGCCATCAAAATCCGCTGGATCGAAGCCTTGCGGAATTATATAAACATCTTTAAACGTAAGGAATTTATAAGTCTCGATGAGCTTCTCTTTCATTCTTCGGTTAATAGTTATGACTTTATCGGCTGTCCTAAGAGATTTGTACTCCATTCGCTTGTGAAGTAAGGAATGAAATGGAGTTGGATAAAAACTAAAATGATTCCCAAACCAGAGATCGCGGTAATCAACGATTAAAGGAAGGTTAAATTCCTTTTTAAGTTTACAAGCCATTTGGAAGCTTGAAAACGGAGGTGCGGTGACAAAGATTCCATCAAACTTTTCACTTTTAAGTAACTGTCTTGCTGTAATAATGGCTTTCTTTGACCATCCAATTTTATTATCCGGGATAAAAAATGTCTGGCTAAGCCGATTCAATAATTTGCGCATAAATTCGGAAGGCATTTTAGTAGTACCTTTTTTTCGAAGTCTTGAATTTATTTCTTTTCCGCTCACTCTAACGATCTTAATATCGTTATTAGTTACTTCATCCAACAGGTCATTATCATAGGAGTAATAAGCAATATCGCCGCAAGTCAGAACTGTTGGCGACCAATTATTCGAAGGTAAATACTTCACAAATTTAACTGTTCTCTGCACGCCGCTTAAGCCGAGCGGAGGGAAATAGTATGCGATAACTAAAACTTTAAACATTTTTAGAGCTAACGATTCTGAAGAAAATGTCAAATGATGAATCACACATGATAATTAGGAGCCTCCTTAGTTATGACAACATCATGGGGGTGGCTTTCTTTTAGTCCGGCTAATGTAATTTTAATAAATTTAGATTTTAATTTTAACGAATTTATATCCTGCGTCCCGCAATAACCCATCGCTGCTCTCAAGCCTCCGACAAATTGATAAACCGTTTCAGATAAAGGACCTTTAAAAGGAACTCTGCCTTCAACACCTTCAGGCACAAGCTTGGCAAGGTCTTCTTCAGCATCCTGGAAATACCTGTCTTTGCTGCCTTTTTTCATTGCAGAAAGAGAACCCATGCCGCGATATAACTTAAACGTTCGTCCTTCATAAAGAATTGTCTCACCGGGGCTTTCTTCAACACCGGCTAAAAGTCCTCCAATCATAACCGAATCTGCTCCTGCCGCAATTGCTTTTGGTATATCGCCCGTGTGTCGTATACCACCATCTGCGATTATTGGTAATCCTTTTGACTTTACTGCCCTAAAAACATCTGCAATAGCCGAAATCTGAGGAACTCCAACACCTGCTATTACTCTTGTAGTACAAATTGAACCAGGACCAATCCCGACTTTAACACCGTCAACTCCACAATCTAATAAATCAATTGCCGCATCATAAGTGGCTATATTACCAGCGATTAGTTGAATATACTTAAATTTTTTACGAATAGATTTTAATGTCTTTAATACACCTTCAGAATGACCATGTGCAGTGTCAATAATTATAACATCCGTACCAACTTTGGTTAATTCTGTCACACGATCAATAGAATCAAAAGTCACCCCGACTGCTGCTCCAACTCTTAACCTGCCATGTTCATCTTTGCACGCTGAAGGATGCATTTTTTTCTTTAATATATCTTTAAATGTGATGAGACCTTTTAGAACACCTTTGTTATCCACAACTGGAAGTTTCTCTATCTTATACTTTTCTAAAATTCTTTCTGCCTTACTTAAATCAGTTCCGACTGAAGTAGTGATCAGGTTTTCCTTGGTCATCAAATCGCTGACTAATAATTTTTTATTAGGATTAAAACGCAGATCACGATTAGTAAGAATACCAACTAACTTAAACTGTCCGTCAACAATAGGAATGCCGGATATCCTGTATTTTTTCATGCTCTCAAGTGCTTCACCAATTGTTCTGTCCGGAGTAAGAGTAACCGGGTCTCTAATCATCCCGCTTTCAGATCGCTTAACTTTATCAACTTCCTCACATTGCTCAGCAATAGACATATTTTTATGAAGAATCCCAATTCCCCCTTCCCTGGCTATAGCTACTGCAAGCTTGGATTCCGTGACGGTATCCATCGCAGCAGATATAATCGGTATATTTAACTTAATATCAGCGGTTAGCTTAGTTTCTAAATTAACTTCTCTTGGTAAAACATTAGATCTTGCCGGGACAAGAAGCACATCGTCGAAAGTCAATCCTTCTTGAATTAATTTTTTATTCAGCATAATAAATTCTCTTAAATATTATTTATACACAATTAATTGTTTATTCAAAAGCACTAAAGCCGGTTATGTCTTCACCAATAATAAGAGTATGCATTTCGTGAGTACCTTCATAAGTTTTAACGCTTTCAAGATTTGCAGAATGCCTCATTATAGGGTATTCGTCTAATATCCCATTTGCTCCCAATATTTCTCTTGAAATCCTTGCAGCTTCAAGAGCCTTTTCACAGTTGTTTCGTTTAGCCATTGAAACCTGTGTATGTTTCAACTTTCCCTTATCTTTTAATCTTCCCAATTGCATATTTAATAGTTGAGCTTTTGTAATTTCAGTTAATATATAAACAAGTTTACCCTGAGTTAGTTGAAAAAAAGCTATAGGTTTACCGAATTGAATCCTTGTTTTTGAATAGTTTAAAGCAGAATCATAACAAGCCATCATAGCTCCAACAACTCCCCAAGCAATTCCATATCTTGCTTGATTCAGACACATTAAAGGATTCTTCAAACCTGATGTCTTAGGTAATAAATTGCTATCAGGGATAAAAACATTATCAAAGACTAATTCTGAAGTAACTGATGCACGCAGCGAGTGTTTGCCTTTCATTTCGGGAGCAGTGAATCCCTGCATACCTTTTTCCAATAAGAAACCTTTTACAAGTCCATCCAGCTTTGCCCAAACAACTGCTATATCAGCAATTGTACCATTAGTAATCCACATCTTTGCTCCATTCAGAATGTAACCGCCATCCACTTTAACTGCCTTCGTTACCATTCCGCCTGGATTTGAGCCATGATCAGGTTCGGTTAATCCAAAACAGCCTATCTTTTCTCCTTTAGCTAATAAAGGTAGCCATTTTTCTTTCTGTTCCTCACTTCCAAATGTGAATATTGGGTACATAACAAGAGCACTTTGTACGGAAGCAAAACTTCGTATTCCACTATCCCCTCTTTCCAATTCCTGCATAACCAAACCATAAGCTACATTGTTCATTTCTGCTCCGCCGTACTTTTGAGGCAGGGTTGGACCAAAAATGCCAAGACTTGCCATCCTGGGTAATAATTCCAGCGGAAACCTTGACTCACGATTACATTTTTCAATTATAGGAATTATTTCTTGTGAAACGAAATCCCTCACAGTATTGCGCACTAAGATTTCTTCCTCACTCAGGAGTGATTCAATATTAAAATAATCTACTCCAACAAAACTATCCATTCAATATCCTTTTTAATTTATAAAATTAAGAATTCAATATCTAACTTCCAATTTATGGTAGCCATTCCCCTTCCATAGCACATCTGTCTATAATAATTTTTTTGTAAAAATATTGGATGTTTTTGCATAATTCTGAATACTCTGGTTTACTAATTGAACTATGAAACCGTTGAAACGGTTGACCATCATTTGATTTACATCTCAACGGGATTTCTCAAGGGGATGGCAAGCCAAATCCCGTTGAGAACTTAAAAAATATTTAACTGCCAACCGTTTTAACGGTTTGCTTTTCTGTAGGATCAACTTGCCTAATAGGTGATAGGGATTGTCTTTAGTTATATAAAAATCCTTCTCATTACAATTCAATTTCAATTTATTTTATTGATATTAAAATTATTTAGGTAAGCAGTGTTCTATAGACAGAATTACTACCTAATTAGAAGCTAAATAGAGCTATAATTAAAGCGTATGTTTAGCGTAAGAATAGCGTAAGATTAACGAAATAGAATCGCAACAGCTACGGAATAAACATAAGACTTAATCTTTTCTAGGTCTATAGGTAAGTAGGAAAGTAAAAAACACATTTAAAGGAAGAACAACACTTCTAACAGGGTCGAAGTGTAGTATAAACAATTGCATAATTTTAATAAGGAGTATTACCTTCCCTTTCGCAAAAGGAAGGGCGAGGAATGCGTTCGAAGTGCTGCAGAAATTTCAGATAAAATTTTTATTCCCTATTCAGACCCAAATGGAAATATTAATCAAATAAAAAATAGCTTCAGTATTAAAATGATTTAAGCGCTGCTCGGTTGAACAAATCAGTGAATAGTACAATCACTCCTCAATATTAATATTTCTTTTTATGTAGCCCGAGTAGTCTTTAATTATCGGTGCATATTTTTCGTTGAAAAATTTTGATGATACCATAAAATCTGCTGTTGCCCTATTGCAGGCTGTGGGACAATTGTAAAGCACCGCAATTCTGAGCAAGGCTTTTACATCTACGTCGTGAGGGTGCGGCTCCATAGGATCCCAGAAGAAAATAATTATGTCAATTTTCCCTTCTGCTATTAAAGCGCCCAATTGCTGGTCACCACCTAAAGGACCTGATTTTAATTTTCTTATTTCAAACTTAAGCTTAGCTTCTTTTCCGATTTTATTCTTAAGAGCATTTTCTACCATCGAGCCAGTAGTACCCGTACATATCAGTTTATGTTCGATCAGGTCTTTATAGTTCCATTCGACCCATTCTACAAGGTCTTTCTTACGGTTATCGTGTGCAACTAATGCGATTGATTTACATTCCATAGTAATCCTTTCATATTTATTTTTTCAGATTAAAGTTAAAGGGAAAATTATTCTTAAATATTATTTTAGTGTTAAATAGTTAGAAGCGAAATAAAGCCATCCTAAATCCCATCCATTTTAATATAGTCGAATTTCCATTTTGCGAAAGGCATGGCTTTTTGAATTAACTTCTGTTTCATAAAGTAGTTGATTTCATTTTATACCCGCTTTCAATTATTAAAGAATTATTAATGAATTCGACTGAAAGTTAGACTTACAATTTAAATAAGTCAATCTTCACTATTGACAATCAGCTAATTACTCACTATGTTGAACTCAGACATTGAGTGATTTACAAGGTTCCTTCCAATTAAAATAAATGTCGGCAAATAATACTTTAAAATATTATCGGCTTCATTATGTGTGTTAGTTCAATATTAAAGTTTTTATGTTAAACGAGTTTATCAACTTACAGGAATATTGGACTTAAAACGTATAGTCACAGAATAGTTTGATAAAAATTAGTTCTGCAAAAATATTGACAATAAATAATCATTAAAGTTTGTGTCCTGTTCAAATAAATAATTACTTTCATTTAATTCAATTTCAAGGAGGCTCTATGTTTTCAAGATTCACTGTTCTTTTAGTATTCCTATTTCTTTTGGCAGCTAATAGTTACACAATAAATGCGCAAGAGAGATTGCCTGACTCGGAACTCTATCTTATCCACGAAGATGTCATTTATCCATATATGACAGATAAGTATGAAAAAGCTGCATCAGATTTTGCCGGTATGATGAAGGAATCAAATGTGGAAGGCTCATACACTGCACTGCAGACCGATATATTCACATACAGTTATGTCACCCCCGTTAAAGATTACGAAGGATTGGCAAAATATTTTGATATGAGAAGTAATATGATGGAGAAAGTCGGGAAGGATAAATTCACTAAAGTTATGAGCGGTTTTGATGGATGTTATGCTTCACATAAAAACTTCCTGCTGACTTTAAGGAATGATTTATCTTATAAAGCAAAATACGGATTAAACCCGGACGAAGGAGCTAACTTCAGGCATTTAGATTATGTATATCCAATACCGGGTAAAGAAAATGAAATGATTCAGATATTAAAAGAATACCAGGCTCTTTATTCCTCGAAGAATATAGAACAAGGCTACCGGGTTTATATTGGTGGAATTGGAACTGATATGCCGATGGTATTGTTTGTTCAGCCTGCTAAAAGTCAGATAGATTGGGCAACATTCAGCGAAGAACAGGATAAATTATTAGGTGAGGAAGGGGGAAATCTATGGAGGAGAGCTATGGCGATAACAATGAAGTTTGAACACCACAGCGGGATGATGAGACCTGATTTGTATTACAAATCGAAATGACAATAAGATCAAATAGATTATTTTATCCCATTAATCACGTATTAATAGAAAACGTTTAATTGGTGAGCACGTTATACTTTTGAATATTCTCAACGGGATTATTCCCGTTGAGAAATTAATAATTTAACAATTAGTTGACTGGATTAAAAAATATCCTGCTGCCTCTAATAGAAAGTAGAAATAATCAGTCATTAATATTCATCTATTGAAGGCACAGACAGAATTGTCCGTGCTACTAAAATAAAACCGCCCTGAATATAGAGCGGTTTTGAATGTAACATTAAACGAGTAACTATTTGAGCAGCATCATTTTGATTGTTTGTACAAATCCCTCAGCCTTGATAGTTGCAAAGTACATACCTGTGGCAAGCCCTTCCCCATTAAAGGTTATAAGATAATTACCGGGTTGTTGTTCAGTGTTTATGAGAACATCCACCGTTTCGCCAACACCATTATAGACTGTTATAGAAACCATTGAAGTTTTCGGAATTGAGTAAGTAATTTGAGTTGCCGGGTTGAATGGATTAGGATAATTCTGAGCCAGCAAATATTTTGTTGGAATTTCATTATCAACCATTAAACCAGTTACGGTAGCCCCAATTAGATTCCCATTGTCATGACATTTAGCAGCGCAAGAAGTAACAGGATCTGGTTTTTCAATATTATGCGGATACCAGTTTAGTCCTTCTTTGTATTTTACTGCATATGGTCTAACGCGATCGTTAACAGGCCAGCGCCAAACATCATGTCCATCCTGTCCAACAGAACGGGCAAAACCTGTAGCATGACAGGAAATACAGTCAACTGAAGTGTGTTGAGTATAATGGTCAACCGGACTGTGACAATCTTGACAAATAACATCTCCCTCAAGCTGCCAATCAAAATCTCCATCTGGATAGGAGTGAACATCACTATGGCAATTTGCACATGTCAAAGCACTATGAGCATCGCTTTGTAATAATTCATAATACTGCGGATGCCTTTTTATACTTGTACCGTTTGCAGTCGGGTAAGGAGGATCTTCACTTAAGTAGCCGTAAGTAGCAGGACGATAATAACCAACATGACAGGATCTGCATACATCATTATCAGCCGTTAGCTGCTGAGGTGTTACGAAATTGTGAGATTCAACATTTGTAGTCCAATCCATTGACCATTCAGTCATAGCCGCAGCATTTGGGAATGGAGTTTCACCAAGAGTCTGCAAGCTATCCCATATTGCTAAAACATCTCCGGCAACTTTCTGATACTTGGAAGTTTCGAAATGACAGGTGCCGCAGGTTGTATGACAACGACTGCAAGATTTATCGTAATTCTCACCAACAATGTCGCCATTAACATCTTTTGTGTGTGAGCCTTTCAACCTTGAGATGGTATGGTGCCTTGTAGAAGTGAAATTATTTTTAGAAGCGTGACAACCTGAATTTGTGCAAGATAGAGAAGCGGTTGTATAATAATTTCTTGTTCTCGGCGAGCCATCTGCATTAGTCGTGGTATCGCTCTTAGAAAACCTTGCCCACGATCCATAATATTTTATCAGTGCATTTGCACCACCTGTAGAGTGAGTGAATAAATTAGAAGCGGTAATATCTGTATGACATTGAACACATTGAAGTTGACCATGTAAAGTTCCATTGTAAGCTGTTTCGTTTACATATAATGGAATAATTTCCGTGCCTCCTTCTATTGTTATTATCATTTGAAGTGATTGATTTGAGTGACAGTTAAAACATTCACTGTTAGATATTTGTGCAATTATAGAAATTGGCAGAATAAAAAACAGAATAAAAAAGTAAATTTTATTCATAATATCTCCCTTGTTGCTATTATTAGTTAATAAAAATAATAATTTAGTTCATCACTAAATTATAGTTTGGGCAATCCTGATTCAAGAAAACAATAATGAAAAGATTTTCATTTTCTAAGGTTGCATATAGAAAATAAAAGAATATTTTTGCGCAACAGGACTTTAATTCAATTTTAATATGGAAATTCTTATAGCTGAAGATGATTACCAGATTGCTGCAACTTTAAAAAAGCATTTTCTAGATGAAGGAATTCACTCAATAATAGCTTCTGATGGTGAGCAGGCAATTAAATTATTTAATTCAATAAATTTTGACCTGGTATTACTTGATTGGAAGATGCCAAAGTTTACCGGATTGGAAGTCTGCAAAAATATCCGACTTCAGAATGAAAAAATCCCTATCCTTTTAATTACTGCACTTGTTGATATCTCGAACAAAGTGGAGGCTCTAAATGCAGGCGCTGATGATTATATTACCAAACCTTTTTCATTCGATGAAGTGCTTGCAAGAATAAATGCAATAATTCGAAGATCAGTTAATTCTAATGATATTTTGGAGTTCGAAGAACTGAAACTTGACTTAAACAAAAGAAAAGTATTTACTTCTGCCGGAGGAGACATTCATTTAACTGATAAAGAATTTGACCTACTAAAGTTTATGATCAGGAATAAGGGCGTTATTATCAATAAGGAATTACTCTGCAAAGAAATTTGGGATTTGAATTTTACCCCGCAAACAAATATCTGTGAAGCAACTATCAAAAACCTAAGGAAAAAAATCGAAGATATTACCGGGAAGAATTATATAAAAAATATTTACGGCGAAGGATATATTTTAATTGGAGAATAATATTAAGCTTCCCTTTTTAACACGGTCTGTTAAAAGATTGACAGCAATAAATATTGTTATTTTTTTCTTAGTACTATTGCTCTTTAATATCCTGCTCATGTTTTTAATTTATTTTATTCTTCATAATAATCTTGATAATAGAATTGCTCATGAAATCGAAAATATCAGCAAAGGATTATCCGTAAATAAAAATTCCATAACTGTAATTGATTCGAGTGAGTTTTATGAATCCGATCTATATGAATACAAGTCAACATCCTACTTCCTTCAGATATTCAATCTTCAAAAAAAACAAATAATAAACAGCAGAAATATTAATCTTTATAAATATATTCCTTATACTGAATTTGATACAACTAAAATTCAATCCACGAACAGTTACAGTTTCGAGGGAAAAAACTTCAGAGCAGGTTATCTAAAATTAATGAATACCGATGGAAATCATGAAGCTACATTGCGGCTAAGTATATTTGAAAGAGACTTTGAAATTATAGTTAATCAATTAATTATGTTCAACCTTATAGGTTTTTTCATTATAGCTTTGATTATTATTGCAGCCAGTGTTTTAGCCGCTAAAAAAACTTTCAAACCGATAAATAATATAATTGATAACGCAAACAGATTTAATGCTGAAAACCTGAGTAAAAGAATCAGTGTTAAGGCTGACCCGCTGGATGAGATAGGACGACTAAGAGATACATTAAACGGCCTGTTTCAAAGAATTGAAGACCACGTAAATGAGATAACACATTTCTCCGATCATGTATCGCATCAGTTAATGAACCCATTAACTGCAATTCGGACCGAGATCGAATATCAGTTAAAAAAAGAAAGAACTGCTGATCAGTACAAGGAAGCTTTGGTAGGGTTTGAGGGACAGGTAGATAACCTTATCAATATCATTAAAACGTTATTGATGATTGCTAAGAGCGGAAAAATAAAATCAGAATGCAAAAAGGTTTTTAGTTTGAGTAAGTTAATCAGAGGTGATGTCCTTAATTATTTTAAGAATTACAAAATAAAATATGAAATAGAAGACAATCTTTATTTGCGAGGTGAATCAGAAAAAGTATATATGGTTTTGCAAAACCTGATTCATAACGCACTTAAATATTCACCCGAATCGGAGGAAGTACTCGTAATAGCAAAATCTTTAAATGATAAAATAGTTGTCTCGGTACAGGATAATGGGATTGGGATTAATGATTTTGAGAAAGCTAACATCTTCCAAAAATTTTATCGTACGCCGCAGGCTGAAAAATTAGGTATAAAGGGTTTTGGCTTGGGCTTAAGTCTCGTAAAATCAATAGTAGAGGAAGCATCCGGTTCAATCGAAGTGATTGATAATAAACCAAATGGAACTATTTTTAATATTTATTTCAAACGCATTGAATTGAATTAGCCGAGATAAGATATCAACTCAAATCAAATTTGCTGCACAATTGGTAAACCACATTTGGCAATTCTACTTGCGGTACATTTTCACCTTGCCTGCTTGCTTAAAATATTTTATGTTTGTTTCAGTAATGATTCATTTATCTAAATACCGTCACGGCTTAAGCAAAACATTTTTGTTCATTTACTTTTTGTTTTTAGCGGTCAGTGTTTTTCATTTTCACCATATCAGTTTGTTAAATGAAAATTCTATCAAGACCGAATTACCGCAAAGAAACAATTCTGACATCATTTTAAGCGGCGTAACCTTTTGTCAGCTTGCGCAATTCAGCACCAGTATTTTTAATTTAGATTACTCGGCAGATAAACAGCTTAGCATTAAATATTTCTCAGTTCCTGCTTTACTAACGACAAATGAAGTTTTAGTTTCTAATTTTTATAATCTCGTAAATCCTCTTCGCGGTCCTCCCTCCTTCTCCTAAATATATTCAAAGCTTTATTGATGTGGAATTAGCTCCACAATAATTAATTAGTTTTAAAATAAATTTATTGGAGACTCTTTATGAGAAAAATATTTTTTTTCTTTTTTTGGCTTTCATGTTTTATAGTATTGAAAGCGCAATCGAACACAAATCCCGATATAAGTTTAATCGGAACGTTTAATACATATTCAAATTTTATAAGAGATACACCGGAATATGGCAAATTAAATTTTGAAACTCCTTCAATGGAGCTGTTCATTGATGGATATCTCAATCCTTACTCAAGGGCAACAGCCAATATTGCTTATGAAGATGGTGAATTTGCTGTAGAAGAATTGTATGCACAAGTGCTTCGAGGTTTGCCTCTTGATCTTCAAATTAAAGCAGGAAAATATTTAGTTGGCTTTGGTAAGATAAATACAATCCATCCGCACGCCTGGCCATTCTTAGAGCGTCCTTTGTTTCATCAAATTTATTTTGGAGCAGAAGGATTTAACGACATTGGGTTCGATGTAAGTTATGCCCTCCCCTTCGAGAATTTTTATTCTTCTTTAGATATTGGAATATTTAAAGGTGATGCAATTGCAAAAACCGTTGCTTCCGATCCTGAAGATGCTTCAACCTTTTACGACTTGCGGGGTAATAATCCGGTCTTTGTTGGAAGATGGGGTAATTTTTTTCAGTTAGATGATTACAGCGATCTTGAACTTGGTTTAAACGGCTCGTATGGCGTGCACTCGTATGATTACCTAACTTCTGATTCACGCAAAGCACTTTATTACACTTACACAGGTTTGGATTTCAAATATAAATATCGCGCTGATGCTTACACATCGTTAGTAATTCAAGGCGAAGGAATGTTAAACAGCAGAGAAGTTAATAGAACGACTGAAGATGCTTCATTGCCGAATGAAAACATCAAAACATTTGGTGCTTTCATCTATTTCGATTATCAATTTGCGAAACAATTTAGCGTCGGGGCAAAGTATGATTTCACTTATGGGATAATCGGCGATGAGCCTGGCTATGCAACTTTAAGTAATGATGATAAAAATAAAACTCAGGGTATTTCCGGTTGGCTTGGGTTCTATCCTGTTGAGGAAACTCTTGCCTTCAGGCTGGGGGCAGAAAATTTATTCTTCAATTATGCCTACGGAACTCCGAGAGATTCTGAAACAACGATAAAACTTCAGATGATATTTTCACTCGGACCACATAAAGCTCATCCATTCTAAATATTGAAAAGGAAATTAAAATGAAAAAAATAATATTATTAGCATTGTTCTTCATATTCAACCTTACATTTGCACAGGTGAATGTAGTAACTACAACTTCAACAATTTATGATCTTGTAAAAGAGATCGGCAAAGATAAAGTAGAAGTTGATTACCTTTGCCGCGGTGATCAGGATCCGCACTTCCTCGAAGTAAAACCAAGTTACATGATGAAACTTCGCAAAGCAGATATGCTGATGAAGATAGGCTTGGGATTGGAAATGTGGGCACAGCAATTAATTGATGGTTCGCGCAATTCAAAATTGGAAGTAGTTGATTTATCAATTGACATTTCAAAAAAAGAAGTTCCAACAGGAAAGGTGGATGCAAGTCAAGGTGATATTCATCCTTACGGCAATCCGCATTACTGGCTTGATCCTGAAAATGTAAAAGTAATGGCTAAAGAAATTTATGAAGCGCTTTCAGATAAAGACTCCGAAAACTCTGCTTTCTATAAAAAGAATTATGAAGCCTATTCAAAAAAGTTAGATGCTAAAATCTCAGAGTGGAAAAATAAACTGTCTGCTTTAAAAGATAAGCCGATTGTATTTTTTCATGCAAGCTGGATTTACTTTGCCGAAAGATTTGGAATTAAGATTGCCGGTTATGTTGAACCAAAGCCGGGTATAACTCCAACACCATCGCACAATGCTGATGTTATCAATCTTGTAAAGAAAAATAAAATAACAAAAATCGTAATGGAAAATTTTTACAGCGATAATGCCCCGAATCAAATAGCTGAAAAAACCGGTGCGAAAGTAATCAAAGTCCCGGTTAATGTTTATGGAATGGAAGGGGTTGATACATACATAAAAATGATGGATTACATAATTAATCAAATCACTAAATAATAATAATCACCTTGTGATCTCTTTGTGTCTTCGTGCCTTGGTGGCAAAACAAGTAATCAAGTCGCGAAGGCACAAAGTTTCACAAAGGAATAAATACAGATGGAAAAAGAAATAATAAAGTTTACTGAAGTCGCAATCGGTTATAACAAAAAGACCATCGCAAAAAGTATTTCCTTATCAATCTATCAAAATGATTTCATTGGATTGGTAGGACCAAATGGTGCCGGTAAAACGACTTTTCTAAAAACTCTTTTAGGAAGCATTAGATCGCTTTCGGGATCAATAATAAAGGACGATCTACGATTCGGTTATGTTCCGCAGAGAGATGTGGTGCAGCCGCTTCTTCCCTATACTGTATTTGATGTGGTGATGATGGGAAGATATTCTTTGCTGCCGACTTTTTCTTCTCCAAAGAAAGTTGACATTGAAAACGTTTTATCAAGTTTAGAAAAAGTTGGAATAGCCGATTTAAAAAATTTACTTTATAACAGTTTGTCAGGTGGACAAAGACAGCGAACTTTGATCGCAAGGGCTTTGGCTGTCGAGCCGGATATTTTAATTCTTGATGAACCGACAAATGGAATGGATACACCCTCCCATTACGGCTTACTCGAATTAATTTCCGAGCTTCATGAAAAACAAAACTTGACTATTCTGCTTGTAAGTCATTTGCTTACGGATGTAGCAAATTATGTTAAAAAAATAATCCTGATTGAAAAAAACTTTTTTCAGTTTGGGAGAATAGAAGAAATTCTTTCGGAAGAAAATTTAATGAAAGCTTATTCTTCTTCATTTTCGGTAACAAAATTGAATGACGAATTTATAATCACATTAAAGCACAGGAATTAAATTGGAAATAATTCAACAGCTAATAGAAATTTTTCCCTATGCAATTCTCGGAAGCATTCTTGCAGGAATTATATGCGGGTTTCTCGGAGTGTTTGTTGTTTCGCAAAGAGTAGTTTTTCTCGGTGCATCATTAACTCAAGTTGCAATCGCAGGAGTAGCATTTTCATTTCTTCATTTAATAAATATTGAAGCTCTGATTTCATCTATATTCAATATTGTAATCACCGAAGATTCATATCTACATCATTTTGAGCCGGCGTTCTTTTCACTTCTATTTTCACTCTTAGTAGTTATAATATTTTCACAGACACACAGACAAAAATATTTAACTCAAGACGGACTGCTGGGAATTATTTTCGTGGTAGCAATCGCAGCGCGAATAATGATCATACAAAAAAGTCCTGTAGCGGAACTTTCCGAGATAGAATCAATAATGAAGGGTGATATTTTATTTATTGGTTCGCGTGAGTTTTATTCACTGCTTGTCATTACATTTTTTATAGTAACATTTTTCACATTATTTCAAAAGCAGCTCAAGTTTGTAGTGTTTGATGCTGAGTCATCTTCAGCTTATGGAATAAATTCAAAACTATGGCTGCTGCTATTTTACATTGTAGTTGGAACAGGAATTTCCCTTACAACAAGATATGTTGGTGATGTATTTACTTTTGCTTATTTAATTATTCCCTCAGCTATGGGAATAATGATCGGTAAAAGTGTGTTAAAAGTTTTTCTGATAGCTGTAATAATTGGAGCCTCGCTTCCACCGATTGCATTATTCTTAGCTTTTAAATATGATTTTTCCAGTGGACCAATGGCAGTGACACTTGCTTTTGCAGCATTTCTTATTGTATTAATCTATAAAAAAGTAAAAGAGAATTGACAAAGTTTTTAATATTCAAACAGAAATATTATCTTTGCACACAAAATTTTTCAGCCTGAATGTTTAACCAAAAACGACAGGTAATTCAAGTTAAAATAAAATTTACTTTTTATGGAGAGTGGCCGAGTGGTTTACCATTGGGACTAAACCGATTAGCTTAATTTTGAAATACTAATTTTCTATCTATTGGAGAGGTGGCCGAGTGGCTTAAGGTAGCGGTTTGCTAAACCGCCGTACTGGGTAAACCGGTACCGAGGGTTCGAATCCCTCCCTCTCCGCAACTAAGCTTCCTAATAGGGAAGCATTTTTTTATTATGGAAAAATATTTTACTTATATTCTTAGAAGTAAAAATCATAACAAGCATTATTACGGTTATACGTCTGATTTAGAAAAGAGACTTATTGAACATAATTCAGGCTTGTCTTCTTACACAAAAAAATTTCTGCCCTGGGATATAATTTATTTTGAAGAGTTTTCATCCAGAACCGAAGCAATCAAAAGAGAAAACTTTTTCAAAAGCTTAACTGGATACCATTGGTTGAAGGAAAATAAAATTATTTAATATAATTATTGGAATGAATTTTTAATACTGGGTAAACCGGTACCGATGGCATTGCCAGAATCCCTCCCTCTCCGCAACTAAGCTTCATAATAGGGAAGCTTTTTTTATTTCTGGAAAACTTTTTTGAGTTGGATATGTTTAAGAAATGCTAGGTTAATAAATTAAAAATAAAAAAAGCCAATCACCTCTCAGTGACTGGCTTATCAAAGGTGTGTAGAAATCTAATACGTTATAGTAAATGTTTGTGATCCATCTGCTGTTGAAGTGAAAATAGTAATTTTAACAGTGTGAGAAACTCCTGTGTTTGCAGTTACAAATTCAACTAAATAACTATTTGCAAGTGCACCGGCAACGGGTAAATCTGATAAATTTAATCCTAAAGCATCTTCAGGAATATATTTGATTGTTCCACCAGTACATCTGGAAAGCGCTGCCGGTTCTTCATCATATTCATCCCAATATGAATTATTATAATAAGTCGTATCGCCGCTAAAAACTGTGTGAACAGTTGCCTTACCACTAAGTAAGCTGCACCCCATTGCATTATTCCATGTTACAGCATCTGATTGTGTAGGTTCGTCTGTAAAGTTGATGAAAACTCTTTGAGCTCCAGCTCTCCAACTATAGACAGAGTCAGCAAATATTGAAGCGATAACATCATTTTCATCAGTAGCGTAACCAAAACTATACGCACGGTTTTCAATCGTAGCACTGTCAGGTCCCGAAAATCCAATTGTCCTGTCCGTGCCGGTATATCTATTTAAATAATTACTAATAGATGCAGCATCAGTAAAATTTATACCGCCGTCAACATCACCATAGCCAAAACCAACAACTCCGAATTTAACATCAAGTCCGCTGGATTGTAAGAAAGTGGCAAACTCGATTATACTTGCAGCAACTGAATCAGCTTCTTCACCCATGCTGCCTGAATTATCAACGCAAAAAACAATATCAGCGGTTAATACGTTTCCAGTGCTTACCTTAGAAACTTTTAACCCTTGAACAACACCATCCTCTTCAACAAATATGTTTGAAGCAGATGGATTGCTTGCATCGTAAAATAATGTTATAGGTTGATTTGAAGTAGGGTCAATTAATCCAGTTAGATTTAATTTTACTCTATTGGCATCAGAAGTAAAAGAAGCAGAAGGTAAAACGTTGTTATGGACAGGTGTTGGAACTGTTACACCGGATGGATCTGCAGGAATATCGGTATTCTGGTCTTCAGGTGTTTCGGCAGTATCGCAAGAAAAATAAATCAATGATGTGAATACTAACATCAGAACAAGTAAAAACTTACTCATTTTGTTTCTCCCTTTTTGATTAATGAATAGCTAGTTATTACGAAACTTTTATCAAGAACAATCAAAACTTAATTAATAATAAAATTAAAGTGAAATTTAGGCTGCCATAAAGCGAGCACATTTTTTCTTACGTTTGAAAGTAAACTGATGGCAATATTTTATAATAGAGTATATTAATCTGTTATAGAGTCGGAATTATCAAATCATCATTGATTGATTTTTATCACAACTTCAATCTTTTTAGTTTAGCTAAAATATATTATTTACTCTTTGTTGCTTAGATTTGATTAGCAAAAATTCTGGTTCTTATATTCTGGAGTTGATACAGAGGAGTATGGATTTTAGAAATATACTTTCCTCCACAATCTCCGATCAATTTAATTTTTTAGTTTTCTTTTTTGAAAAAGTATGAGCTTTAAAATGATTAGGCAAAAAAACAAATTTCAATTCTTTCCTCAGTTATTTTATTACTATCACTATGCTTCACAAATAATACTATCGCTC
This sequence comes from Ignavibacteriales bacterium, assembly GCA_016709155.1. NCBI lineage: Bacteria > Pseudomonadati > Ignavibacteriota > Ignavibacteria > Ignavibacteriales > Ignavibacteriales bacterium. Next base: position 89,560 of record JADJEI010000006.1, read on the forward strand.
AAACGGAAGTGATTTCTATTGATGATGCAATCAATTATGCACTCAAGAATAATAAAGATATTTCAATTGCTCGACTAAACGTTGCTAAATCTGAAGCAGCAGTTGATGAAGCTTATGGTTATGCACTCCCCCGCCTTGATTTGTCGGCAGGATTTTCTCATTTTATAAAAAAACCATTAGTACCATTTCCCGATTTTGGCGCTCTATTAAAAAATGCTACCTATGGAATCTTATTTGATGAAAATGTTCTCCCTCGTAATGAGGATAAATTTGTACCGGTTAATTCTGTACTTCAATCTTTCTCGCGTTCAAATAATTATCAGACCGAATTGACTTTAACTCAAACTCTGTTTAGTTCTGCTGTCTTTAAAGGAATAGGTGCGTCAGGAACTTATTACAACCTTGCAAGGGCTGAATTGAATAATCAGGTATCTAAAACTGTTTTATCTGTTCAGAAATCTTTTTATAATGTTTTAATAGCCAGAGAAATTTCTGAAATCACTAAATCAAGTTTTCAAAATGCACAGGAAAATCTTGCAAACGTGAAAGCACTATTTGACCAAGGAATGGTTTCGGAATTTGATTATCTTCAAGCAGAAGTACGAGTGGAAAATATTCGACCGGTATTACTTCAAATGGAAAACATGCTTAAGTCATCTAAAGATGCACTTAAAATCGTGATTGGATTTGATCAACAAAAAGAGATTGAGCTTCAGGGAAATTTTGATTACTCCCCCATTGTTATTAATGATGAAGAGGCATTGATAAATGAAGCTCTGCAATCAAACTTTGATTTAAAAAGTCTTGACTTGAAAAAACAAGTTGACGAAGCTTTCATCGAGCTTGATGTATCTGAATACTGGCCTACAATTGCCGCCTTCGGAAATTATTCTTATTCCGGCTCATCTGAAACGTGGGATTTTCAGAATTATTCTTCGATGACTGTTGGATTAAATTTTGCTATAAATTTATGGCAGGGAAACAGAACTAAAAATGCAGTTGAACAATCAACTATAACTTTCCGACAGACGGAAGAACAATTGCAGCAAGCTAAAGAGTACACAATTCTTAATGTCAATTCAAAATTACTTGAACTTAAACGAGTATGGGAATTAGTAACTGTGCAGGGCAAAACTGTTGAAGTTGCAGAACGTGCTTATAATATTGCAAAAGTCAGGTACAAGGAAGGGGCAGGCAGTCAATTAGAATTACAAAATGCTGATCAGGAATTGAAACAGGCAAGATTGAATCAGGTTCAATCTAAATATTCATACTTAATTACAAAATTTGAACTTGAACAATTACTTGGTAGAACTAACCCCGAGTATTTTTCTTATTTCAGCGAACTCAACGATTAAGATTTTTAACAGGAGAATTATTTTTTATGAAACTTTTAACACAATTCTTTTCATCCATTATTACACTGCTGATCGTTATAGGATTAATAACATTACAAGCATGCAGTGAAAAAAAACAAGAATCAGATACCATTGATAAAACTAAATATACAGATACTGTTTATGTAGAAACGGAAATTGCGAAGTTAAGGGAATTAAATATTACTAAAACGTTTTCCGGCACTCTGGAAGGAGAAGAACAAGCAAATATCGTTTCAAAAATTCCAGAGCGCATAACCGAAGTGAAAATAAAAGTCGGAGATTTCGTTTCTCAGGGCAAAGTGCTTTTCATGCTTGATAAGGGTGGTGCATCTTCTCAGTACTTTCAATCGCAGGCGGTATATCTTAACGCAGAGAAGAATCTTGAAAGAATGAAAAATCTTTTTAACGAAGGTGCGGTTTCCCATCAATCACTCGATGCAACCCAAACAGCTTATGATGTAGCAAAAGCAAATTTTGAAGCCGCAAAAAGTACAGTAGAAATCACTGCTCCAATCTCTGGTGTGATAACATCTCTAAACGTAAACATCGGTGATATTGCAAATCCGCAAATTGTTATGGCAACTGTGGCTAACATTAATAAACTTAAAGCAAAATTCAATGCCGGTGAAAACGATCTTGCAGATTTTCAAATAGGTCAAAGCACAAATGTTTATTCTGAGTTAAAACCGGATTTAATTCAACCGGGAAAAATCATTCAGATTTCAAAATCCGCCGATATTCAATCACGCACCTTTGAAGTTCAAGCTTTGTTTTCAAATACAAGCGACAAATGGTTCAAACCGGGAATGTTCTGCCGTGTGCAAGTGAATTTAAAGACCCAAAAAGATGCTTTGTCTATTCCGTTAACATCTATTACTAAATACGAAAATGTTTCCGGAGTTTTTATTGTTAATGATGGCAAAGTTAATTTTAAATCTATTACAACTGGACTGACCGAGGGCAAATATGTTGAAGTGCTTACAGGTATAAATGCTGGTGATAAGATTGTAAGTCTTGGTATGAACAATCTGAAAAACGGAACTGTTGTTATAGAATCAAATAATTAGTTGGTAAAATATAAAAGTAATTCGGACTAAAAATGAAATTAGCTGATGTTTCAATAAGACGCCCTGTTTTTGCAACGATGATGATTATGTCATTGGTTGTGCTGGGTTTGTTCTCTTTCATAAAATTAAATGTTGATCTTTATCCCGATGTAGATATTCCTGTAGTAGTAATAACAACTATACTGCCCGGTGCCGGTCCCGAGCAAATTGAAACTGATGTTACAAAAATTATTGAGGATGCAGTAAACCCGGTTGAAGGCGTTGACTTCATCCAATCTACTTCGCAGGAAAATGTTTCACTTGTTGTAATCACTTTTAAACTTGAAATTGACGGCAAAGACGCTGCTCAAAATGTTCGCGAAAAAATTTCTGCCATACGTGCAAAACTCCCATCTGATATTGAAGACCCGGTAATTCAAAGATACGACCCTGCAAGTTTTCCGATCATGTCGCTCTCAGTTGCCGGTGATATGTCTGAAAAAGACATTACCACCTTTACAAAGGATGTGGTAAAGAAAAGATTAGAAAATATTCCCGGTGTCGGCTCGGTAGATCTGGTAGGCGGTGCCGAACGTGAAATTCAAATTGAAGTTGATGCTGCTAAACTTCGTGCGTATAATATTTCTATTCAAGACGTGATAATGAATGTTGGTGCACAAAACGTTGAAATTCCCGGAGGCAATGTTACCGAAGGTAACTCTCAACTTCTTGTACGAACTATGGGCAAGTACAAATCGGTTGATGACTTTAATAAAATAATTGTCGCTACTCCAATGGGAAGACCTGTTTATCTTTCCGATGTTGCAAATGTAGTGGATGGCACAAAAGAGAAAAAGAGTTTAACACGAGTTAATGGCAAAATCGCAGTTGGATTAAATATCATAAAACAATCCGGAAGCAATACAGTTCAGGTTGCAAAGGAAGTAAACAAACAGATTGAATTACTAAAAAGTGAAATACCATCCGGTGTGGCAATTAACGTTGCACAGGATAACAGCATATTCATAAAAGATTCGATAAACGATGTTTTGTTTGATATTCTTTACGGCGGTTTGCTTGCCGTAATTGTCATTTTCTTATTCCTTGCGAACTTCAGGGCAACTGTTATCAGCGGCTTAGCACTACCTGCTTCAATTATTGCCAGCTTTATTTTGATGTATGCATTAAATTTTACTCTGAATATGATGAGCTTACTCGCCCTCTCCCTTGCAGTTGGGCTGCTAATTGATGATGCTATCGTAGTGATAGAAAATATATACAGACACATGTCGCAAGGTGAAACTCCTCTCGAGGCAGCGAAATCAGCTTCTGAAGAAATTGGACTTGCAGTTATGGCAACCACATTTACAATTGTTGCTGTGTTTGTTCCAGTTGCTTTTATGCCGGGTATTGTTGGAAGATTTTTCTACGAATTTGGAATAACAATTTCGGCGGCAGTGTTAGTTTCGCTATTTGTTGCCTTCACTCTCACTCCAATGTTAGCATCAAAGTGGCTTCATAGAGAAGATGAGGCATTAACAAAAGATGGGAATATTTTTAAAAAGATTCTCTATTACTTTAATCACTCTTTTGAATTATTAAATGTTAAATATGAAAAAGCTTTACGCTGGTCGCTAACCCATAGAAAGACTATTGTTTTTAGTGCGATATTAATTTTTATTGGTAGTTTCATGTTAATGGGATTACTCGGCAGTCAATTTTTCCCGGAAAGCGATCAAAGTTCTTTTAGTATTGTTATTAACTCTTCGCCAGGAAGTTCTCTTGATCAAACAAGTTCAATCTGCGAAAAGGTGGAGACTAAATTGAAAAATAAGAGAGAAGTCAAAACTATATTAACAACTATCGGATCTGGTAATGACCCTGTAACAAAAGCTAATATTTTAGTTAAACTTATCCCTACCCATGATAGAACAAAATCTGATAAAGATTTGATGTCAGAAATTCGAAGAGAAGTTAAAAATATTGCCGGGGCTAAAATTGGAATCCGTGTTCCGGGGGGTCCGGGTGGAAACGAAAAGGCTGTAACAATGAGTGTGCGTGGTGAAGACATAAAAAAATTACAGTTGATTTCCCGTAAAGTTGAAAACATTGTCAAATCAACAGTCGGGGCAGTGGATGTCGAAAATAGTTTGGAACTTTCAAAGCCGGAACTAAGGATTAATATTGATAGAGAAAAAGCATCCGATCTTGCTGTTAGTCCTTTAGTTATTGCTTCTTCAATTCGATCAATGGTTGATGGTTATGTGGCAACACAATACCAGGAGGGTGACGAACAAATTGATGTTCGGGTGAGATTAAAAAAATCAGATAGGAGTAATTTAAACGATCTTGCCATGCTCACAATTAAAAGTAATAAAAAAATTGGATTAAAAGATTGGGTGCTTCCAATCAGTGACGTTGCTTCTATTACTCAGGATTTTGGACCTTCTAAAATAAACAGATATGCCAGGCAAAAAGAGATACGTGTTGATGCTAATCTTGAGGGACGATTGCTTGGTAATGTGTTGGCAGATATTAAAAAAGAAACAGACAAATTGGAACTTAAGCCAGGTTATACTATTGAAGTAATTGGACAGGGTAAGATGCAGTCTGATGCTTTTCTGAATATTTTAATTTCACTACTTCTTGCAATAGTATTTGTTTACATTGTGCTTGCTGCACAGTTTGACAGTTTCATACATCCATTTTCAATTATGCTTGCCCTCCCCATGTCTATCATAGGCGCAGTAATTATGCTGTTGATTTTCGGCAGTTCACTCTCTGTAATGTCAATGATAGGAATAATTATGCTAATGGGATTAGTTACTAAAAACGGAATACTGCTTGTTGATTTTACCAATGTGTTACGTGACAGAGGCTTATCAAGATTTGATGCTTTAGTTAAAGCCGGTCCAACAAGATTGCGACCGATATTAATGACAACTTTCGCAATGATATTTGGAATGATACCTGTTGCATTAGGTCTTGGTGAAGGCGCTGAGTTCCGTGCGCCAATGGGACAAGCAGTAATTGGCGGATTGGTAACTTCAACATTACTTACTCTGTTTATTGTTCCGGTTGTATATTCCATTCTTGATGATCTCGGTAAAAAAAGATTTTTCGGCTTTATTAAGAAATTGTTTTATAAAAAAAATAAGAATATTAAATAACCTTTTTCTAAAATTCAGGGTGAAACATGAAACTTGCATTTGTAATTTATCACGACATACTTGAAGACCGAGTTTCAAATGCTCTCAGCGAATTGAGCATTGACTATTTTACGGAGTGGGAAAACGTAAAAGGCAAGGGGCACAATACGGATGCTCATCTCGGCAATCGTCCCTATCCTGGTTATAATATTGTGCGTATGATCGCATTTGCCGCCGATGATCTAATCGAGTCATTAACTTCCAAAATCAAAGAATTGAACGAAGTTATCGAGAGGGATGACGATAAGATCAGAATGTTTCTTGTGCCTCTTGAAAAAATTGTTTGAGAGTTCAGAGAAATTATTATTGTAACTTCTGATGGCAGTGTCATCATTCCTCTACAAGCAGGATTCTATTGATTATTAGTCAGATTGCAGCCCGATTGCTTCGGGACAAGAATGTCAGACGGTTCGAAATCTATTTTTCAGAAGTCTCTGATAATTATTGTTAAGTTCATTTCACCAAAATATTCCGTATAAAATTAGTGTCACTACAATTACAGATGCACCAAGCCAAATCAATTGTGGTGCTGGTGTTAGATCAATATCATTTCGTTTTGGGAGTTGAACAGGTGTTTTTAATGGAATTATCAGCGTGATGGCTGTCATTAACAAAAGTATAATTCCGAATGTTATTGCCATTCTATTAAGAAAAGCAATTTCACCAAATTGCCATTGAAGAAATCCATAAACAGGGACGCATGCAATAAGAGCAACGACTCCTGCTGCAGGTGGAGCTTTTTTCACAATTATCCCAAAAACAAAAGCTGCAAGAATTCCGGGAGAAATATATCCTTGAAATTCCTGAATGTAAGTGAATATCCCTAAAAAATTTGGGTCTCCTAAAAACGGAGCAATCAAACAGCCAAGAAAAACGAAGAGGACTGTCATGATCCTTCCGATGGATACTAATTTTTTTTGTGATGCATTTTTATTTACATAAACTTTGTAAAGATCAAGCGTGAATATTGTAGAAGCAGAATTTAACATTGAAGCTAAGGAACTAATAACAGCACCTGCAATTGCTGCAAGCATAAAACCTCTTAAACCATTTGGAATTAAATTCTTTATTAATAATGGATATGCTGCATCAGTGTTACTCATGCTATCACCGTAAAGCTGAGCTGCTATAATTCCAGGGAAAACAATTACAAATGGAATAATAATTTTTATTGCGGCTGCAAAGATAATCCCCTTTTGCCCTTCCCTTAAACTTTTTGCAGCAAGTGTTCTCTGAGTAATGTATTGATTCAATCCCCAGTAATAAATATTTGGTATCCACAGCCCGATCACTAATGCTGTCCACGGAAGTACTGGATGATCAGCAGGCAAAATCATGTGAAGCTTGTTAGAGTTAACACTAAAAAATTATCCACTCCGCCGACTGCATGCAATCCAAAGAATAAAACTACAGCACCGCCAATTATCAGTGCAGTACCCTGGAAAACATCTGCCCAGGCAACAGCTTTTAACCCTCCCCAGGTTGTGTAAACAGCAGCAATTATACCAATTGCCCAAATTGCTGTATTCATATCGACATTAAAAATTGTATAGATAGTTAAACCGCCGGAATAAATAATCGCTGAAATTGTTACACCGACATAAATTACCATTGTATAAAATGCCATAAGCGAGCGTGCAGTCGAATTATATCTGTATTGAAGAAATTCAGGGATGGTGTAAATTCCGCTGCTTAAAAATCTTGGCAGGAAAAAGAATGCTACGAATACAAGTGTGATAGCTGCCATCCATTCATAGCTTGCAATTGCGAGTCCGACATTGCCAGCACTTTGTCCGGACATTCCAACAAATTGTTCGGATGAAATATTTGCAGCGATAAGTGAGATGCCTATTATTTGCCATACTAATCCGCGACTTGCAAGAAAGTAATCCTCCCCGGTTTCCTCTTTCCTGCTTTTGTACATACTTGTTCCGATAACAATAAAAAAGAAAGAAATAAAAATTAAAATATCCGGTAAGCTCAATTCCATCATGAATTCCTTCGGTTAAATATTTAGTGAATATTTTGGCGTTTGATTTAACAATCGCCCGCAAAAAATAAAAATAATGCTAATCAAAAAAAAAGCCTGACTACAAATTATAATCAGGCTTACTCAGAGTTGGTGATGGGACTCGAACCCGTCCCGCTTCGCGGGACTGATTACAAATCAACTGCTCTACCAATTATAGAAAAAGGATGAACTTTCGTTACATCCTTTCCTTGAGCTGGTGATGGGACTCGAATCCGTCCCGCCTTGCGGGACTGATTACAAATCAACTGCTCTACCAATTATAGAAAAAGGATGAACTTTCGTTACATCCTTTCTTTGAGCTCGCGATGGGACTCGAATCCGTTCCGCCTTGCGGGACTGATTACAAATCAACTGCTCTACCAATTATAGAAAAAGGATGAACTTTCATTTCATCCTTTCTTTGAGCTGGTCATGGGACTCGAATCCGTCCCGCCTTGCGGGACTGATTACAAATCAACTGCTCTACCAATTATAAAAAAAGAATGAACTTTCGTTACATCCTTTCTTTGAGCTGGCCGGGGTCTGAGCGGGACTGATTACAAATCAACTGCTCTACCAATTATAGAAAAAGGATGAACTTTCATTACATCCTTTCTTTGAGCTGGTGATGGGACTCGAACCCGCAACCTGCTGATTACAAATCAGCTGCTCTACCAATTGAGCTACACCAGCTTGTCAATTTTCTTTCACTCTTATTCCGCAATCTTCTCGATTTATCGGGATGCTCTGCCAATTGAGTTGAACAGGCAAAAGTATCATGAACTTTATTTTTGAATAAGAGCGCACAAAACTAATATTTTTTGTTAAACTATACAAGAAATCTCAAGGGCTTTGGAGTTTTTTTTGTGAATTTGATAGACTGAACTCATCAACTTTTGAATACACTTTAAATTGGACCATCTTTTGTCTTATTTTTTTAATTAATTCAAAAGTAATGTCGTTATAAATAAAAGTCTCCCCCGCATTCAAAATTTTACCCGTGCGATCTGCTATAAAGCCGGCAACAGTATTGTATTCTTCAGACTCTGGAAGATCATGATTAAATATCTTATTGAATTCATCAATAAACATTGAGCCAAGAACAATAAACTTTCCATCAGGAAGTTTAGTGTACTCCTTCAATTCAACTTTTGTTTTATCTTTTAACTCTCCCACCAATTCTTCAAGAATGTCTTCAATTGTTATCACACCTTCTGTCCCACCATATTCATCTGTAACAATTGCAAGCCTCTCACCTTGTTTCTGCATATCTTTTAACACATCAGAAATAATCTTTGAATCAGGAATAAAATATGCGGGTCTCACCAAACTTTTCAAATCTGGTTTTTGATTTTCTATAATTGATTTCATTAAATCTTTGATGTGCAATACGCCAATAATATTATCCGCGGAGTCTTCGTAAACCGGAAAAAGAGTGTGACCGCTTCTAATAATTTTATCAATGATTAAATCTCGCTGATCATTAATATCAATTCCTGTCATTTCGGTTCTTGGAATCATTACCTCATTTGCTCTTAACTCGTTAAACTCAAAAATATTTTCTATAATTTCGTGCTCGGTTTCATTTATAGCACCGGACTTGACACTTTCTGAAATAATAATTCGAAGTTCATCCTCGGACAATCTTGTCTGAGAAAAATTTGTTTTTTCCTTAAATGGAATTAGGAAAATGTTGCTGAGGGAACTAACAATTCTCACAGGATATTTGAATAAAATTGTAAGCAGTAACAATGGTTTAACTGTAATTTTTCCGATGGATTCCGAGTACTTAAAGCCAAGAGCTTTCGGAATTAATAAACCGAAAATTAAAATCAGAAATGAATCAATCATTAGTGCAGAGAATAGAGCAAGTAAATTTGAATACTGATTCAGATTTCCAACTACGGAATTTTCAAATAGCGGTTTAAGCAATGTTGAAGCGAAATGAAATACTAGCATCGCTGAAGCTATCAAACATATTGTAGTTAAAGTTTGAATTGTCCCAAAAAATATTTCGGGATCCTTTTGAATCTTTTCAAAACTGAGAGCAATTGTTTCTTTTCTTTCTTTCATTTCTTCAATTTTATTTTCGCCGAATGAAGAGATAGCAATCTCAGCAGCAGCAAGAAATCCCGTTAGAAATATTAGAAAAATGAAAATGATAAGCTCTATAATTTGAATATCCATATGGTTAATATTTATTTTCCTTAATAGAAAAACAGTTTTATAATTTCTATTTGAATCATTACAAATTTAATTAAATTCAAAATCTATTTGAATGAGATTTTACACGATTCCTCTCTCAAAATACTCAAGAATAATTATAACTAAGAATTTTTATAATTTATATTTGAAAAAAGATTAATAGAAAGTATGTTAAATATGAGAATCAACTGATGATATCGTTTATGAAACCGATTCAAATTAAAGTTACTGAAAAAAAATATTTGCAAATAAGATGGAATAATGATTCCATGAGTAAAATTGAGTTGAAATATCTTCGCGACGAATGCCCATGCGCCTCTTGCAAAGGCGAGACAATCCTGCTGCGAAGTTATCGTCCTCCCCGACCTGCTATCCTATCGCCGGAAATGTATTTAATATCTTCAATACAAATGGTTGGTGATTATGCCGTTCAGATAACATGGAAAGACGGACACAATACAGGTATTTATAGTTGGGATTATTTAAAATTAATCGAAACTTCTCAACAGAGTAATGAAAAACAAAACTATCAGCCTTTATTGTAATTTATGATCTCTAAAAATGAATTAAAATTCTTCTCCTCGCTGCTCCACAAAAAATATCGTCTTAAAGAAAATAAATTTTTAGTAGAAGGTGAAAAAATTGTTTTAGAGGGATTGAAAAGTAATTTTGGTTGTGATGTAATAGTAACCACACCATCCTTTGCAGATCAGAACGAGCAGCTAATTAGCAGCTTAGTAAGCAATAAAATTAGAATTGAAATAGCCAGCGCCCTGGATTTCAAAAGAATTTCAGATACCGAAACTACTCAAGGAATTATTGGTGTATTTTAAACGAAGCATTGGAGTATTTTAAACGAAAAATTTAATAATGAGAACATTCTGCTTTATTTAGAAAATATTTCTGAACCAGGGAATCTTGGAACATTACTTCGAACTGCAGATTGGTTTGGAGTAAAATCAGTTTTGATTAGTAAAAATTCTGTCGAACTTTTTAATCCAAAAGTAATACGGGCAAGTATGGGTTCAATATTTCATTTGAAAATATTTACTGAAGTTGAACTAACGCAATTCATTTATTTGAAGTCAAATCAGTATTCATTTTTATGTGCTGACTTAGAAGGAAAAAATATTTTTAATTACCATAAATCCGGAAGATGTATTCTATCAATGGCAAATGAATCTTGCGGTCCATCGCAAGAACTGCTAAAATTAAGTGATGAAGTTATTACTGTACCAAAACTCGGGGAAGCTGAATCCCTTAATGTCGCTTCTGCTGCTGCTGTGATTTTATCTCAACTAACTACAAATACATAATTATTATAATGGAGCGTAAATGGAGTGGTTAACAAGTCCTGATTCGTTAATAGCGTTGTTAACATTGACAGTTCTGGAAATTGTTCTCGGCGTGGACAATATTATTTTCATTTCGATACTTTCCGGAAAATTACCAAAAGAGAAACAAAATAAAGCAAGACTGACCGGTTTATCCCTTGCAATGATCACAAGAATTTTGCTGCTTCTTTCACTAACCTGGCTTATGAAACTAACAGCACCATTATTCGCCGTATCGAATTATGAAATTTCAGGGAAAGATTTAATTCTAATAATTGGAGGATTATTCTTACTTGCTAAATCAACATTCGAAATTCACGATAAGCTTGAAGGTGAGGTGGAACATACGCGAGCTATAAAAAAAGTATCATTTGTTTCAGTCATCGTTCAGATTTTACTTCTCGATATTGTTTTCTCGCTTGACTCAGTCATCACTGCTATTGGGATGGCAAATGAAGTGCTGATCATGATTATTGCGGTCATAGTAGCAGTAATTTTTATGATGTTCTTTTCTAAAATGATAAGTGATTTTGTAAATGATCACCCAACGATTAAAATGCTTGCATTAAGTTTTCTGATTTTAATAGGCGTTTCACTTATCGCAGAAGGATTAGATCAGCATATTCCTAAGGGCTACATTTATTTCGCAATGGCTTTCTCCGTTTTTGTCGAAATGTTAAATATGAAAATGAGAAAAACAAAGACGAAACCCGTTCAGTTACATCAAAATTTTGATACTGATAAGTAATTATATATCTAAAAAAAATGACTTGAAAAATTTCATTTAACACTTGACAACTGAAATTTCTCATTTTCAAGAAAATTAGAACTCTGAATTTCCCTTTTATGAAGTTTTCATGTTATTTGGCAATTAATTTTTCTTAATCTAAGTTTAACAAACATAACTTTTTTTCTACTTTCTAATGGCATTATGTTTGTTCTAAACAGTTGCTGAAATAATTTTAGCATTTTCGGTTTTCAGCTATCTGTGCAAAATTAAATGCATAGAGAAATAATAATTGAAAGGATGACAAATTGGGAATAATCAAAAACTCTTCTTCGGAAAAGTTTTATAGTTGGATAACTAATACTTACAAGAAATCAATTCAAATAAATCCTGAGCAAAAAAAAGAATTTACCACAGGTTCATTTACTCCCATCGAGTCACTTTATGTTCCCGATAAAACCGATTCCAAATATGAAAGTGAGATAGGATTTCCCGGCGAATATCCTTTCACACGAGGGATTCAACCCACCATGTATCGCGGACGATTCTGGACGATGAGACAATATGCAGGATTTGGAACAGCAAAAGAATCTAATCAGCGTTATCGTTATTTATTGGATCAAGGGCAGTCTGGTTTATCAGTCGCATTTGATCTACCGACTCAAATTGGTTATGACAGCGATGACCCAATCGCTTCAGGGGAAGTTGGTAAGGTTGGTGTTGCAATAGATACCCTTGCTGATATGGAAATTCTTTTTGAGAAGATTCCACTGGATAAAGTTTCAACCTCAATGACGATTAATGCACCTGCCTCTGTCCTACTCGCAATGTACATCGCGGTGGCAGAAAAGTGTGGAGTAGGAAAAGATAAAATCAGCGGCCCAATTCAAAACGATATTTTAAAAGAATACATCGCACGCGGTACATATATTTACCCTCCAAAAGCCTCAATGAGATTAATTACAAATATATTTGAATACTGCGCTAATGAAGTACCCAGGTTTAACACTATTTCAATCTCGGGGTACCATATTAGGGAAGCTGGTTCAACTGCAGCGCAGGAGGTGGGATTTACTTTGGCAAATGGAATTGCTTATGTAGAAGCCGCAATCAAAGCAGGATTAAATGTTGATGAATTCGCAAAACGTTTGTCATTTTTCTTTAATTCACATAATGATTTATTGGAGGAAGTTGCTAAATTTCGGGCAGCGAGAAGAATGTGGGCAAAAATTATGCGCGAGAGATTCAAGGCAAAAGATCCAAGAAGCTGGATGCTCAGGTTTCATACTCAAACTGCAGGCTCGACATTAACAGCCCAACAGGTTGATAACAATATAGTCAGAGTTACGATTCAAACTCTTGCGGCTGTTCTTGGCGGGACACAAAGTTTACACACAAATTCCCGTGATGAAGCTCTTGCCCTTCCGAATGAAGATTCTGTGCGAATTGCTCTTAGAACTCAACAGATAGTTGCAAACGAAAGTGGAGTTGCAAATACAATTGATCCCCTTGCCGGCTCTTATTACATTGAAAATCTCACCGATCAAATTGAAAAAGACGCCGTTGAATATATTAATAAAATTGATTCATTGGGTGGGGTTATCAATGCAATTGAATCCGGTTTTATTCAAATGGAAATTCAAAAAGCTGCCTATAAATATGAAATGGAAATTGAATCAGGAGAGCGAGTAATTGTAGGAGTAAATAAATTTCAGATGAAGGAAGGAGAACCAAAAGGATTATTAAAAATTAATCCCCGTGTTCAACAGGAACAAATTAAATTCCTTTCGAAAATAAAGACTGAAAGAAATAATGACTCCGTAAACCTTGCACTTAATAAATTAAAAACGGCAGCAGAAGGAAACGATAACCTAATGCCGTTTATAGTTGATGCAGTAAAAAATTATGCAAGCATCGGTGAGATTTGCAATACAATGAGAGAGGTATTTGGTGAATACAAAGAGCACGTTATTATTTAATCAATGATGAGTAATAAGAAATTAACAATCAAAAAAAAATACCCGAAAAAAAAATGAACATTTCACACATAGAACATATAGGCATTGCAGTTAAAAACATCGATGAAGCAATTAATTATTACGAAAACATACTCGGGTTAAAATGTTACGCTGTTGAAGAAGTGAGAGATCAAAAAGTTAAGACTGCTTTTTTTATGGTTGGACAAACAAAAATTGAATTGTTAGAATCTACTTCGCCTGACGGACCAATAGGTAAATTTATTGAAAAGAAGGGTGAGGGTATTCATCACCTTGCATTTGCAGTTAATGGATTACAAAATTCACTCGATGAAGTAAAATCCAAAAATGTAATTCTGATTGATGAAAAACCCAGAAAAGGTGCTGAAGGATTGAACATCGCATTCCTTCATCCAAAATCTACGTTTGGAGTTTTAACAGAACTCTGTGACAAACCGGAATAGAAATTAATAAGCTCTATACTATATAAAATATATTTTACAGGTAAACAAAATGGCAATGCAGGATAAAATAAAAGAGTTGATGGCACTTCGCCAGCAGGCTAAACTCGGCGGCGGAGAAAAGCGCATCGCATCTCAACATAAAAAAGGCAAACTAACTGCAAGAGAAAGATTAGAACTTTTACTTGATGAAGGCAGCTTTGAAGAATTTGATATGTTTGTTTGTCATCGCAGTATTGATTTTGGGTTAGATAAAGAATCTTATTTATCAGATGGAGTTGTTACCGGTTATGGAACCATTGATGGCAGATTGGTGTATGTTTTTTCACAGGACTTTACAGTTTTTGGCGGCTCACTTTCTGAAATGTATGCGGAAAAAATTTGCAAGGTTATGGATAAAGCACTTAAAGTCGGTGCGCCTATTATCGGAATAAATGACAGCGGCGGAGCTCGAATACAGGAGGGTGTGAAAAGTCTGGGCGGATATGCTGATATCTTTCAGAGAAATATTTTAGCATCCGGCGTTATCCCTCAAATCTCTGCGGTTTTTGGACCGTGCGCAGGCGGTGCAGTTTACTCCCCGCTCTAACTGACTTTATAGTTATGAATAAAACAGCAAGCTACATGTTTGTTACAGGACCAAAAGTTGTAAAAACTGTAACCGGCGAATCTGTAACTGAAGATGAACTCGGTGGTGCGATGATTCACGGTTCAAAATCAGGAGTTGCGCATTTCGTTGCTGATGATGAAGAAGAAGGAATCTCTTTAATCAGGAAATTACTAAGTTATCTTCCGCAAAATAATTTAGAAGATCCACCAATTCTTCCCTGCGATGATCCAATAGATCGATTAGAAGATATTCTTAACTCAATCATCCCTGAAGCCACAAACAAACCTTACGATGTTAAAGATGTTATTTATGCGGTTGTTGATACACATGAGTTCTTGGAAATACAGAGACACTTTGCTCCTAACATCGTAACAGGTTTTGCAAGATTTAATGGAATGCCTGTTGGTATTGTTGCTAATCAGCCTAACTATCTTGCCGGGGTTCTTGATATTAACTCATCGCGTAAAGCTGCACGCTTTGTTAGATTTTGTGACGCATTCAATATTCCAATAGTAACATTTGTTGATGTGCCGGGATTTTTACCTGGAACGACTCAAGAGTACGGTGGAATTATTATTCATGGTGCAAAACTTTTATTTGCTTATGGCGAAGCCACAGTTCCCAAAGTAACGGTTATTCTTCGTAAAGCTTACGGTGGTGCTTATGATGTTATGAGTTCAAAACATTTACGCGGAGATATTAACTACGCATGGCCAGGTGCCGAAATTGCAGTGATGGGTCCCAAAGGTGCAATTGAAGTTCTTCATCAAAAAGAATTGCAATTGATTACCGATCCCGAAGAAAGGATTAAATTCGTTAAAGAACGTGAAGAAGATTATAGAATGAAATTTGCAACCCCCTATGTTGCAGCAAAGTATGGATATATTGATGATGTTATCGAACCAAGAAATACAAGGTTTAGAGTAATACGTGCGTTGCAGTCACTCGCAACAAAAAAGGATGTAAATCCACCCAAAAAACATTCTAACCTACCATTATAATCAAAGGAAAATAAAAATGTTTTTAGGTTTATTACAACAAATAATTAAAGATACTTCAACAGTTACCATTCATAAAAATTCGGATTTGTTTTTAAAGATTGATCCATGGGGTATTGGAATGACCGTAATTGGATATGTTGTCGTTTTTTTAGCCCTGCTTTTCCTATACATCACATTTTCGAATCTTACTAAAGTATTAAATATTAATGTTAGACGAATACTCCGAAGAGAAGGAAAGACCGATTCAGTTACTGAAGAATTATCTATTTCCGGAGAACTAAATGCAGCAATTAGCATGGCGTTACATCTTTATTATTCTGAAATCCACGACCACGAAGATACGGTATTAACTATAAATAAAATTTCAAGAGCTTATTCACCATGGAGTTCAAAAATTTACGGCTTAAGACAAAACCCAAGATAAACGAGAACCATAATGAAAAAATTTAAATTTACAATTCAAGGCAACAAGTACGATGTTAATATTCTTAATGTCGAAGATAACATTGCAGAAATAGAAGTTAACGGAGCAGTGTATCAGGTAGAGGTTGATAAAGTTATTTCCCAAAGTAAAACACCGAAACTTGTAAGATCTGTTGCAGTGCCAACAACTGAATCCAGAAAAACTGAACAAAGAACAAGTGCACCTTCAGCACCAAAAGGAACCGGTTTTATTAAATCACCTTTACCGGGTGTTATTCTTGACGTGTATGTAAAAGAAGGTGATACTGTTAAAGTTGGAACAAAACTACTTATGCTTGAGGCAATGAAGATGGAAAATAATATAAATGCAGACAAGGATGGTGTAGTAAAATCAATCAAAATTAAGACAGGCGATTCTGTCCTTGAAGGTGATATTCTTATCGAAATTGGAGCATAACTATGGATCAGTTTTTTCAATTTATGTCTCACGGTTTCGATCAGTTTTTCAGGTACACTGCTTTTCCAAACTTTACTGTTGGACACGTTGTAATGTTAGCTGTTGGACTTGTATTCATATATTTAGCGATTGCAAAAGAATATGAACCATTACTTTTAGTACCAATCGGTTTTGGTATTCTAATTGGCAACATTCCTTTTCTTCAAGGTGCAAATTTACAGATCGGCATTTATGAACCAGGAAGTGTGATGGGATATCTATACTTTGGTGTAATAAAAGGAATTTATCCTCCTCTGATATTTTTAGGTATCGGTGCGATGACTGATTTTTCAGCACTATTATCAAATCCCAAATTAATGTTACTTGGTGCGGCAGCACAACTTGGAATATTTGGCGCTTATATGATTGCATTATTCTTAGATTTTCTTCCAGCGCAAGCAGCAGCAATTGGTATAATTGGCGGAGCAGACGGACCAACTGCAATATTCCTGTCATCAAAATTAGCTCCCGAACTTGTTGGAGCAATCGCAATATCCGCATATTCTTATATGGCGCTTGTACCAGTAATTCAGCCGCCAATTATGAAACTTCTTACTACTGATAAGGAACGATTGATCAGAATGAAGCCTCCTCGTGCAGTTTCAAAGACTGAAAAGGTACTCTTCCCAATCGTTGGATTAATCTTAACTACACTGATTGTCCCAAGTGCAATGCCTCTGCTGGGAATGTTGTTCTTTGGAAATATTCTAAAGGAAAGTGGAGTCACTAAACGATTAGCTGATACGGCGAAAGGTTCCTTGATAGATATAGTAACTATCCTAATTGGATTAACGGTGGGGGCATCAACACAGGCAACTACATTTCTGACATCCCGATCTGTGGGGATATTTGCACTAGGCGCATTATCTTTTGTTATCGCAACTGCGGGAGGAATATTTTTTACTAAATTTATGAATTTATTTCTAAAAGAAGGGAATAAAATAAATCCATTAATTGGTAATGCTGGTGTGTCCGCTGTACCCGATAGCGCAAGAGTTTCTCAAATAATTGGATTGCAGTATGATAAAACAAATCACTTGCTAATGCATGCAATGGCACCAAATGTTGCAGGAGTTATTGGCAGTGCTGTTGCTGCGGGTATTTTATTAAGTTTCTTTATGGGATGAATCATTTTCTAACAATTATCCAATATCAAATTTGATAAGGTCACATACTTCTTTTATCTTTGATCAGGAAAAAATACAAATTTAGTAAACAAAAATTCACCATCCAGGCAACGTTCAATAGTAAGCTATTGGTACTAATTTTTAAGTACGGTTTACTAATAATGTATGATAAAATTTAACAAGACATTCAGGCTTTGGGGAAATAATTACATGCATACTTATCTTTGTATAAAAAATTATTGAAATTTTAAGTATTCGAGATGATTTTTTTTGGCACTAAATTAGAAATTTAAAAAGGGTTTTTCCAACTTATCTGAATAAAAAGATCAGATTCGGAAAGCATTACTTCCACATTAAGTTTAACAAAAAAATAAAGGAACTACATGGAGCTTTTAGAGAAAATTGAAAATAAGTCGGCAACTGTTGGAATCATTGGACTTGGTTATGTTGGACTTCCACTTGGATTGGAATTTGCAGCTAAAGGTTATAAAGTAATTGGATTTGATATTGACGAAAGAAAAATTCCAATTCTTAATTCAGGCGAAAGCTACATAAAACACATTAAGACAGATAGAATTAAAAAGGCTGTAGATTCAGGTAAGTTTAGTGCGACATCTGACTTTTCCAAATTGCCTGAAGCAGATGCGATAATTGTTTGTGTACCCACACCCTTAAATGAACATCGAGACCCTGATCTTTCATTCATTGAAAACTCCGGCAAGATAGTAGCGAAACATCTTCGTGCAGGACAATTGGTTGTGCTGGAATCATCTACTTACCCTGGAACAACTGATGAAATTCTACTTCCAATGTTTGAATCTGCACCATTAACTCAAAAATCAGGTGATAAAAAATTCGCTGTAGGAAAGGACTTCTATCTTGCTTTTTCTCCCGAAAGAGAAGACCCAAACAACCCACATTATTCCACAGCAACAATACCGAAAGTCATCGGTGGTGTAACGAAAGAATGTTTAATAGTTTCACAAGCGCTTTACAATAAAGTTATTGTTAATACAGTTCCCGTATCCTCGACAAGAGCAGCCGAAGCAACAAAGCTCCTCGAAAATATTTACCGCTCTGTCAATATTGCATTAGTTAATGAACTCAAAATGGTATTTGACAGAATGGATTTGGATGTGTGGGAAGTAATTAAGGCAGCCAGTACAAAACCATTTGGATATCAGGCGTTCTATCCTGGTCCGGGTTTAGGCGGGCATTGTATTCCTATTGATCCATTTTATTTAACCTGGAAAGCCCACGAATACGATATCAGTACAAAGTTCATCGAACTCGCTGGTGAGATAAATACATTTCAACCATATTATGTCATCGAACGATCTATGGAAGTTTTAAATAAACACAAAAAAGCATTGAATGGTTCGAAAGTCTTAATACTCGGGGCAGCTTATAAGAAAGATATTGATGACATGCGCGAATCCCCAACCTTAAAACTGATTGAAATACTGCACGAGCGTGGTGCTATTGTCGAATATAATGACCCGTTTGTACCGAAACTCCCTCGTACCCGTAAATATCAGTACGATATGGATTCGGTAGAATTAACAAAAGAAAATTTAGCTGTATATGATTGGGTCCTTTTAAGCACCGATCATAGCGGTTACGATTATAAATTTATTGAACAGAACGCAAAAATAATTGTTGATACTAGAAATGCATTTGAAAACCATGGGGTTAAATCAAATAAAATTTACAAGGCATGATTTTATTTTTTAATAATAATCTCGAACTATTCATTTCAAAATAAATGCTTTACTATTTCAAAATTGATTTTAATTTAAATTGAGGGAGATGTACTTATGAAAAACTTCGCTCTAACCGGTGTAGCCGGCTATATAGCACAAAGACATCTCCAAGCAATAAAAGATACAGGTAATGTTCTCGTTGCTGCAGTTGATCCTCATGATTCTGTTGGTATTATGGATAAGTATTTTCCAAATGCCGGCTTCTTCACCGAGTTTGAACGCTTCGACCGATATTTAGAAATGCTGCGGCGTGGACCAAAAGAATCAAATATTGACTATCTTACAGTATGCTCTCCGAATCATTTACATGATGCACATATACGACTTGCTCTCCGAATCGGTGCAGATGCAATTTGTGAAAAGCCTCTTGTGCTAAACCCATGGAATCTTGATGCTCTGCAGGAATTGGAGCAGGAGTACGATCATAAAATTTATAACATACTTCAGTTGAGGGTTCATCCTTCAATTATTGAACTGAAAGAACAAATCTCTAAACAAAAGAACAAGCGATTCGACGTTGAATTAAATTACATCACTTCGCGGGGAACCTGGTATGACTATTCCTGGAAAGGCGACTCGAATAAATCCGGCGGTGTTGTTACAAATATTGGTATTCATTTTTTCGACATGTTGATTTGGATATTTGGGGGGGTAAATCGTATGGAAGTACTCAATTCTGAATTGCATAAAATCAGTGGAACTCTGGAATTAAAAAATGCAGATGTAAAGTGGAACCTTTCGATTGATTACAGTGATCTTCCCGAAGAAATTAAGCACGCTGGTAAAACTACCTTTCGCTCAATTAAAGTGGATAATGTAGAAGTTCATTTTAGCGATGGCTTCACTGATTTACATACTAAAGTTTATCAAGCAATTCTTTCTGGAAATGGATTTGGAATTGATGATGCACGTCCATCAATAGAAGCCGTTTACAATATCAGAGAAATTATAAATAAATTTTAATCATCTGGGACAGAATCTAAAATGAGTGAATCGAAATTTTATATTAATAAATATGCGGTTGTGGATGACAATGTTGAGATTGGTGATGCAACAAAAATCTGGCATTTCAGTCACATACAAAGTGGCGCAAAAATAGGCAGCCACTGCGTAATTGGTCAAAATGTAAATGTTGGAAACAATGTTCAAATTGGAAATTACTGCAAGATTCAAAACAACGTTTCTGTTTATGAAGGTGTTACGCTTGAAGACTATGTTTTTTGCGGACCATCAATGGTGTTCACAAATGTACTTGATCCACGATGTAAATATCCGCAGGTTGGGGCTAAATATTATCTAAAAACTTTAGTAAAAGAAGGTGCTTCAATTGGAGCAGATGCCACTATAGTTTGCGGAAATACTATCGGCAAATCTGCATTTATTGGAGCCGGTTCTGTTGTCACAAAAGATGTCCCTGATTTTGCACTGGTTGTTGGCAATCCTGCTAAAATTATTGGCTGGGTTAGTGAAGCCGGCAAGCGATTAAAATTTGATAAAGACGGTGTTGCTATCTGTGAAAAGTCGAAGAAAAAATATCAATTGGAAAATTCACGGGTAATTGAAATTTAATTATTTTCATTTTACTTGTTATTCGTTCAGAAATTACTTGTTCCATAACTTCAGTCCGTCAGATCGTAGTGAAGTCATTCGATTTTATGCCATTAATCTATCTCTTGAAGATTAACCCGGCTTCAAGTTATGGAATCCCTTCTTTACTAAATTCTTTGGTATGATTTTCGATATTTGGAAGTGTTGATCATAAAAAAGAGTGCAAAATGGAAGTATTTTTTATGATATTAAAGCCTTGTTAAAATATACTTGTAAGATTTACACTTAGCTAATTTATAAATTACTAATTAGTGTAGAAATTACTTTTGATTGAAACTAATTGTAGGACTAAAAATGAGATACATCTTAATCACATTTATATTAATTGCATTATTTATTCTTCCTGGATCCGGGTATCTTTATGCGCAGGATGAGGAAGAAATAATTAACTATTTCCAAATGGAACCTTTGGATGATAGTTTGTTTATTCAAATTCAAACTGAATTATTTATAGATCCCCCTGACCCAAAAGCAGAAATTATAGCCGATCTTAGAGATGCTAATAATCAAACCGTTTCTATAAAAGGTGCTCTTTACCCATTCCTTGCATTATCTCCGGGAATAAGAGCAAGAATTATTACTTATCCTTTTAAAATTAATCTCGAAGAAAGCATCCACTACGGCTCTGTGTTTACAAGAGTATTGGAAAGATTGAGAGTCAGTAAAATTCTTGACCCCCTTCCCTTTCCAGATTTCTCCTACTCTTGGATACATTAATCCATTTGTGCAGTTTCAAGGCGGTGAACGATTTGGTTTCTCTTTGAAGAAAGATGTTGGACTATCTTTTGGTTTTGGAACCCCTTATTCAGGTGTTCTTGAGTCCAATTTTGCGGAATTTAATTTCCACATACTTGGCTTTTACGGCGGTTTTATCACCGGCGTTGATGCAATGACCCAGCAAAAAGATGTTAATAATCATAACAATTTATTTGTTACGGAAGCATACCATTTTGGATACGTAATTCCTATCGGTAATTTTTTCGAAGTTGGTTTTTTCAAAACAACTAAAAAATTTAGCCCGAGTCAGATACTAGATTACACACATGACTCAGTGAATAAAGATGCAATCGTATTAAATCTCGATGGATCAATCAAATATCAACCGTATCTTGTGGATGGTGAATTTTTCAACTGGGAATTTAGGTATCCAATTTCTGTCTTAGGTTCAACAAGAGGTAAAGTATATTTCGGACAATTTCTTCAAGAATGGCACATCGGTTATACTGGTCGAGAACTATCACTGGCAGGCAGCACTTTTGATTTTAGATTTGACGCAATGTTCAATTCGCCAGTTCGACAAAATCAATTTGTAGCAGACGTACTTGTACAAAAGATTTTTGATTATTGGAGTTTCAGTTCAGTTGCAATAGGTCCCGGAGTAATTCTGTCGCACGTAAAAGATGGAAGTTTTGGTATCACATCAATTTTTGTGAACTTTAGAATTAAACTTGGAACCTCCCTATAATTTTGTCCTTCCTCCTTTCAGTTAGTGGACGCGGGTTAATAGCCCGCGTTTTTTTTTATGTATTAACCTCAATATTTTTACTCCCAGGTTTTCCAGATGGGATGAGCTTCGGTATTAAAGATTACTTTTGAAAAATCTGTTACTTCCTGATCCGCAAAAAGTAAATAGAGATATTTTAATGTCTCTGCGAGGAAGAAACTTTCCATTTCATCAGTCTTTTCTTTTGTCTCTACATTTTTCAACGCTGAATAACCATTTTCAGTACGGCAGTATTTAATCAAGCTTTCAAAATAATGCTTACCCATATTTAAATAGATAGAATCGCCGGTGAAATGATAAAGATAATAAGCTGATTCGATTATCTCCGGTCGAAGGTGATAACTTGGAAAAGTTACTTTCATTTGATAGTAATCAATCTCCTCTGGTTCAATTCCAAAAGTCCTCCACATCAGATCTGATGATTTTTGCAGCCGGGCAGCTTTCTCAACATCGCCGCTTAAAGCAAGTACAGCTGGAAAAAAAGCATCCAATGAACCGTAACGTGTTGAGGTAATTTCTCCTCTGAACATATTAACCTGCCCGTACCATAAACCGGTTTGAGTTTCATGAGAAAGATATTTGTCTATTGCTTCAATACTGGTTTGCCACATTTTTAAGCAATCTTCATCATCAAAAAGGATCGCACACTTTAACAAGTACTCATAGTAAGAATCTATCCCCCCGCTTATGTGACTTGTTCCATCCACCCAAATTCCAGAGGTAACTGAAATGCTTGAACCAACAAGTCCGATTGGTGATCGGCGATTATATAATTCTACCAACGCCCGTTTAGCTTTATCAAAATAAATCGGATTACCGGTTAATTTACTTAGTGTTCCAAACTCTATTAACAATGTTCCAATTTCTGCGGGATTGCTTACATCACCTTTTACTTCGCCGGTTTTAAGATTGACAAACATATAAGGCATTCCCGTCGGAGAATTGAAAGCAGGCAAAAGTCTCTTTCCAAGATCTTCTGCAAGAGTGAGGAGACGACTATCACCGGAAAGTTGGAAATTACTAAGCAGCCCACCGAGCAATCGAATTGTTATTTCGAAATTCTTAACAAAAATATCCTTATCAAAAGATAAATTTTCTATAATAAAATTTTTAGTTGATTCGGCTTCCTCATCCAGTTCCATCAAGTACATAACATCAAGGGCATCAATAGGAGTCATCAATAAAGAAGCCGAATGCCAGTCTCGAAATGACTTTGACAATGGTTTCAATTCATCATGACCCCAGGCAAATTGCTTGTACGAATTCCATGTGTGAAGAAATTCGTTCCGCACTGAATCAGCAAGCAACTGCTTGTCAACAGAATAACTATTTGTTGTATTCTGAGCATAACCTTGGTTAACCATAATAATCAGGCAAGCTGAAAGAGTTAAATAAAGGCTTTTCATAATATTAAAGAAATTAAAGATTAATCTCTCCTCCACTCCGGAAATCTGCCCGGTGTGTATGGAGCACCGTGGGTTTCAAGAATTAATTCGATCTGTTTTACCTTCTCTTCAATTAATTTTAGTGAATGAAGTATTTCACCAAACTTACTTGCTGCTGCATCATAAGATTTTATAAATGTATTTGTCGGAGAAGCTGTTGTACTCCATAAAGCATAAGTAATTGTTTCCACTCGTTCTTTTACTGAGGTAGGTGCAGCCCCTTCGTAACGTGCTCTGAGCTGATCGCCATTCAGTTTTTTATTTAATTCAGTTAAATCTGATCCAATTTTTAGAATGTTTTCATAAGTATCAGTTGGAATTTCCGCAGATTCGATAGCAGCCTTCTTTAAATAAGTAAGTTTATCAACTAACTCTTTACGAAATGCATCAGCACCTGTAATGGCTCTTGTTAACTCAGCAACTTTTTTGTTGAAAGAATCAAGTACAATTTTATCTTCTGCAGGAATTGAAACGACATTAAGCGGCTTACAAATAAATTCCTTTGGAGGCACGAGCTCAGTAAATTTTTGGTTTTCATATTTTGAAAGTGATACATAATATTTGCCCGGGACTACCATAAAACCTTTATCAGGTTCATTCCATGGAATCGAGGAATCAAACGGAGTCAGCGATAAAGGAGTGAATGGCGCATATCTAAAATCCCAAACGATTCTATTCACTCCTTTTTTAATGTCAGATTTTATTTTGCGCACAATATTTTTATTCTCATCTGTAATTGTAAATAACATGTAAGCCTCAGATTCTTCCGACTCAGCTTTTAAGGTGTTATAATCAGGATATTTTATATCTCCTCCATTCTTTTGAATTTCTTTCTCATTTTCTCTTCTTTTTTCTTTTAAGGATTTGTACTCATCTTTAATATAGTAAGTGAATACTGCACCTACCTCAGGATTTTGTGCGGAATAAAATCCCGATCCTTGAAATGCTACTCCCTTAAAACCCAAAGGATTTGCTTCCACAAACATTAAAGCATCTTTTACCGGGAATATCTCTGCATCTTTATTTAAAGTTTCTTGAGATAAGTATCGAAGCGGTGAGTAATCATCCAAAATATAAACACCACGTCCAAATGTAGAAACGACAAGATCATTTTCCTTTTTTTGGATTTCCATATCCATAATACTTGCCGGTGGAATTCCGGTATTCAATGCTAACCATTCGCTTCCCCCATCGTTTGAGAAATATATCCCAAACTGAGTTCCCACGAAGAGTAAATTCTTTTCAACGTGATCTTCTGCAATAGTGTATGTACTTCCCTTTTCAGGAAGATTAGTATTGATTGGGAACCATGTCTTTCCGCCGTCAATTGTTTTGTATAAATAAGGGTGATAATCTCCCCCAACCATGTTATGGCAAGATGCATACGCCACAAGCTTATCATGATTAGATGCGATTATTTGATGAACCCTTGCATAATCAGGTAAACCACTGATTGTTGAACGATTCCAATTTATTCCGCCATCCGTTGTGTAGTGAATCAATCCATCAGCAGAGCCGACAAACAAAATATTTTCGTCAAGTGGTGATTCGGCAATTGTAACGATATTAGCATTTGCACTTTTACGTGCAAGTTGATCAATACTCCAACTTTGTCCCATGAGTTTCTGCATTTCTTTCGGAACACCGCGTGTAAGATCAGGACTGATTTCTCTCCACGTGCTTCCCATGTCATCTGAGCGAAGCAGCTTATTGCCTCCAAAGTACAGACGTTTATTGTCATGTTTTGAAATTAAAAGTGCAGCATCCCAATCAAAACGGTAAGCCGTGTCAGCAAAATCCTGTGGTTTGATGAAAAGATTTTCACCGCTTTTTTTATCGAAGCGTACCAGTCCACCATTTTGTGATTGAGCATAAATTATATTTGGGTTTTTCCAATCAACTTGAGACTCAAACCCATCGCCGGCATTTGTGAAAAGCCAGTCGGAGTTAGTGATTCCACTCGAATTAATTGTGCGCGAAGGTCCGCCGAGACTATTGTTATCTTGAGTCCCGATATAAACATTATAAAATGGATCATCGTTATCCGTAGTAACTTTATAAATTTCTGCAATAGGAATATTTGATTTGAAATCCCACTCTTTACCTTGATCGAAAGTTTCGTAAACTCCGCCATCACAGCCGGCAAGTAAATGCAAATTATTATCAGGATCTATCCAGATTGCATGATTATCTACGTGTTTGTTTTTATCACCTAAATTTCTCCATGTTTTTCCACCATCCTCAGTAACCTGAATGAGAACATCATCACTATAAACTCTGTCAACATCACTTACATCACAATATAAATTTTGGAAATAAAAAGCATAAGAAGAAATGTAACTGCTCTGTTTAGTCCAGCTTGCGCCGCGGTCTGTGCTTTTGTAAAATCCTTTATCTTTTTCAGTTGCTTCAACTATTGCATAAACATAATCGGGATTAACAGGCGAAATAGCAATACCGATTCTTCCCACATCCTCTGAAGGTAAGCCTCCTTTTAATTTATCCCATGTAGCACCGCTGTCTGTACTTCGATAAATTCCGCTTTCCGGTCCGCCGTAAACGCCGGTGTAAAGATTTCTCATTCGCTGATGAGCTACTGCATAAATGATATTAGAATAACGCGGATCAATAAAAACTTTATTACAACCTGTAAATTCACTAATGCTTAAAGATTTTTCCCAATTTTTTCCTCCGTCTGTTGTTCTGTAGATTCCTCTGTCTCCGCCGGAATTTCTTAATGAGCCCATAGCTGCTACATAAACAATATTAGAGTTTGTAGGATCAATTGCGATTCCGCCGATATGTTCAGAACTGGTAAGTCCCATATTTTTCCAGGTTTTTCCCCCATCCTCACTTTTATAAATTCCATCGCCATAAATTACATTATATTGATTATTATTTTCGCCTGTTCCAACCCAAACTATATTAGGATTCGTCGGATCAATTTTAACCGCACCGATTGCATAAGATTTATTTCCATCGAAGACCGGAGCGAATGTTATACCGTTGTTTGTAGTTTTCCATAATGAACCGTGACCGGAGGCAACATAATATTCACTGTGATTAAATGGATTGACGGCAATGTCAATCACCCGCCCGCCGGTTACAGCAGGACCAATACTGCGGAATGACAAACCTGATAATGAAATATTTTTAAGTGAATCGGTTTCTGATTTTTCTTGTGCAAAATCTATCGAAGAAAAAATCAAAGAGAGGCAAAATAAAATTACAGTAATAGTTTTTGACATGATTGCAACCCGGATTTGTTTGGTAAAAAATTAATTAGATGTCAGTTTAATTATCATTTAATAATTCATTAGAAATAATGGAATAAAATAATGGACAAACCGTTTTTATCCCAATTTTCTACTGATATATTTTGATGGATGGAAAGAATAACTGAATGGAAGGTTCAAAATAAAAACGCACGCTATTTATAAAATTCATAGCGTGCGTTTAGTATTAATAGAAGTAATGTTTAAAATTATTTGAGCAAGATCATTTTTTTTATTTGATTAAACGAACCAGCTCGAAGCTGATAAAAATAAATTCCGCTGGATAAATCTTTTGCATCAAAATTTATTTCATACGATCCAGGAGATTGAACTTGATTTACTAAAGATGCGACTTGTTTACCGAGTCCATCGTAAATAATTAATTGTACTTCACCTTCTGCCGGAACTTGATATTTAATGATTGTACTCGGATTAAAAGGGTTCGGATAATTTTGATTTAATTCATATGATAAATCACCAATTTCAATATTTGGGTTAGTGTCTTTATTCAATACGATATTACTTCCCGTTAAATAATTAACTACATTTTTTGTATTAATTGCCAATCCGGAAGTAATAACTGTTACCGTTCCGTCTGGCCATGTGATTTTTAATTCCTCAATAGTATCCGCAGAACCAATTCCAAAGTGCACATAGAAACCATTTTGTGCTGAGAAGCAACTGCCGCCAAAAAGAGTTCTATAAATTGTTCTCACATTCCTCTCCCTATCACTAATAGTAAGGGCAAATCTGGTACCGATCGCGTCTTTACTAACTGAGACTCCATCACCAACAGGCTGAACCATAAAATAATTATACGTGATTAACGAATTCAACATAAATAACCTGTTTGGCTCCTGAACAGAATCACCTGCAGAGGCAGTTCCCCCATTAACAACTGTTATCTCAAGAATTCCGTCATCATTGACATCTGTAAAATTAACTCCGTGAGTTCTATAAGGATACGGAGGCACAGGTAATCCTGCCGGGATATTTGACGGGTAATCAATGTATGAAGTATAATCATCGTAAGTCGGAACTGACAATTCAAATGAACCCGCAGAGCTCATAAATAATTTATCGGCGGTGCCAGAGCCAGGACCTCCGTTGCCGATATAAAAATCAGGAACTCCATCGCCATTTAGATCACCCACCATGCAACCCATAACTCCATTCGCACCAATCGACTCATAACCTAAGTTTATTCCCATTTCTGCTGCTGCATTAAAAAATTGATTGCCAAATCTATTTAGGAACACTGCATGACCGGGCGCATAAGGGCTTCCCTCATCCGTATTGGTTCGCATAAATGCAATAATATCTTCCCAGCCATCATTGTTAATATCAGAAGCGCCGCTTCCAAAAGAAGAATGAGGATAACTGATATCATTATTTGTTGAAACCGCTACCGTTACATCGGTAAAAGTGCCATCACCGTTATTGCGCCATAAAATATTCTGATAGTTTAAATTATTTTCATAAAGATCGGCATCACCATCATTATCATAATCTAAAAATGTGGAATTTCTTGTTGGTAAAAGACTACCTGCTAGTCCGGCCTCAAAAGTTACATCGGTAAATGTTCCATCACTGTTGTTTCGGTAAAGAGTATTTCTGCCGATTAATTCAGGATAGTCAGGATTGGAATTCGATACTATATTACCGTTTACAAATAAATCATCATCACCATCCTGATCGTAGTCAGCAACAACAGCGTTTGCGCTTGCAGTCATTATTGGACTACCCGGACCATCATAATTTCCTTTGTGGTAAACTGTATCAAAAACAAAAGAAACATTTCCTCCACAATCACCTGATAAGTCAATATTATCCGGCAGAAATTGTTTTGAATTAAAAGTAGGATTAAACCTTGGGCTGCTGCCAGGGATCGGACCCGCAACTCCGGCAGTAGAAGTTACATCTTTGAAACTTAATCTACCTGTCACCACTCCGTTAAGTATCCAGTCATTTCTAAATAAATAATCAAATCCGATTCCTTCATTAGCACCACAAGAAATAAAGAGATCATAATCTCCATCATTGTCATAATCAAAGGCTACACCACCCCATGCAAGATCACCGGATAGCAAAACTGGTCCCGGTCGAAATTGAATACGATCCGGTGTAGAGTTATTTATCAAAACATATGATTCATCACTGGGGTTGCCGATATAATAATCAATTTTTCCATCAAGATTAAAATCAGCAGCAATATTAGCTCGACCACGTTTAAAATGTCCTAAATATGAGTCCTGAAATTTAGTTGGGAGTGCGAAATCAGGGAAAATACTCTGCCCCTCAAATGAGAATGTTATCAGACAAAAAAACATTATTAATGAGTTAAAAAGTGCTTCTCTGACTTTAGTACTGTTCAATAACATAAAAGCCTCTTGGAATAAGTGAATGATTAAAGGTCAGATCATTTGAACGAATTATTACATTATAATAATAAGTAATTATAGATATCTAAAAGTGACAGGTAGCCGACAAAATGAGGATAAACGCATTTAGAATAAGATTAAAGACTATTCTTAAAACTACAACGTGATGATAACATTAATATTTAACAATTCAAATCTAAATTTGCTTCAACGTACTATCATTTTCAGAAAGATATCTTATAAATTTCCACTATTTAACTTCATTTGCCCTCCCCTTATCGGGAATGACATTATTTTTTGGCGCATCTTCAGAAGCAAGAATCCAGCGCATTGCATTTTCGAAGTCTATAAAAGCATCTACGAAGAATCCACGGTTATGAGAGCATGTTTCGAGGAACTCTGCGGAGTCAAAATTAACTCCCGGATTCACGAGAAGAGCGACTTTATTACGAAATGTGTTACCATGCAAAACAAGTTCCTGTGCAAGCTGATACAAATCAAACGTTGACATCTGCCATTTTGTATCCCTGAAATCAATAAGCAGATCGTAATCTACAGGTTCATGCTCAGACTTTGCAATATCAACAAGTAGCTGCCTGCTTGTTTTCAAGTTAATTATTCCATCAGGAGTTACTTCAAGAAAATCCCCTGTGGTGACGATTTTTATTTTTGTTGCCATAAAAAATCTCCTTCCTATAATACTCGTTCCGCCCAATTCATTTTTTGATCATCAATGAAAAATTAGGCATAAGTTAGTTCACGGACTGATGCTAAGCAGAAAGTATGAAAACCTTACCTATTTTGGTTGGTAAGCTTTTATATACTCGCCCTTGCAAGAATTATTATTTAATGCAAAGAAAAATATTAAAATCTTAAATAATGGCAGCTTAAATGACATCATTTAAAATAATGTTATCTCTAATACATTATACACGACAATCCCATAATGCAATACTTTGCTATTTCGTATTCTTGAAATTAATGCACAATTCAAAGGGCGAAGGACTTTTATTTTAACAATTTTTTAAATTTAACATATCTAAGTTTTAAAACGTGAAGCAAACATTAACCCTAATAAAAATAATGTTAGATAAAGTCCACCCGCACTTAGAAATAATGTTTTCACAAAATTAAATTTACTTTCATAAAACTTCTCAACTTCAGCAATATTAAATTGTTGATCTAAACGATCCAATTTAACCACAACAATACTGTCCTGAACTATAAGGCGGGAGTATTCAAAATCGTCCAAATGTATTATATTTTTATTTTTTAAATCAATCTTTGAAATGTCATACTCCCCCGATTTAATTAAATCATCTTTGGACACTTCATAATACGAATAACAGGAAAGGTTTAATAATGCCACAGCTAAAAATGGGATAAAATATTTTTTCATAGTCTTCAGATTTTTTAAAGGCTTCACCATTGAGTAAAATTATACTCAGTTAAAGATTACTGCCCTTTGTTTTTCCCAGAACAGATGATCACAATTTTTACATTTATATTCCAGTCTATGATAGGAGCTTGGAGAACCGTAAACAGCTATTTGTGGGTCTTCTTCGTAAATCTTTTTCCCGGTGCACACAATGTCAGTGCTATTACAATTTGGGCAATGATTTTTATTCTTTAGTGTAAAATATATTGTAACTGAGATGATTAAGAGGGCAAAGATTATAAATACTACTGTTCCCATAATTTTACTCTTTCAATTTGCATCGCTGTTGCAAATATTTATTCTCGATCTACTGCTATATTGATTTTAATGAGTTTATTCTTAAAAGATTAAATAAAAATGCTTTATTCTGAATATAAAAATCAACCCCTAATCCAATACCAAGTCCAATCAATATAGCGTTTCGTGCAAACAAGTAAATCAACCGAGGTTCAAGGGAGATGTTGTTTGTGTTTATTATAAAGACAAGCAGACCAAATAAAATATTTAATAAAGCATAAATCACTACCAGTGCTAAACTTCTTATGTAAAGCTTTAACCGGGTATAACGCTTAATGAATTTTTGATATAATAATATTGATATAAATAGACTTCCTAAAAAGAATAAATCCCTGATAACTAAATCGAGATTAATATACCTGCCGGAGAAGATTACTAATTGTAAAACAAGGATAACAATAAATACCAATATCTGTTCTTTTAAAAAATTGTATTCAAATAGGCTGAAGAATAATGCACCGAAAAAACCAAAGGTTACAAATTGAAAGGAGGGAGTTGAGGGCGTAAAGATTACAAAACCCAAAAAGATGATTCCCATTAATATGCTGCCAATGGAGCCGGATAAAGCCATTAAAAAGATTTTAATTAATTTTTTAGTTTTCATTTATACGCCTTTTACGTTAAGTCTAATTAAGTGGATACTTGACTTTGTGATCTTTAGAAAAAAACACAACGCTTTTTATAATGTAACTGATCTAAATTATTATTTACAGACATAAATTAAATTAAAAATACTTATAATATCTAATGAATTTTTCATTGACATATCAAATATGGATATCTATCACGGCAGTTGAAAATCGTTCTTAAAAATGATATCTGAAGGTATCTTGATTACTATACATTTCATTTGATTAACGTCATTTTTTTCGATACGACAAAATCTCCGGCTCGCAGTTGGTAAAAATATATGCCGCTTGGAAAATAAGATGCATCAAACTCCACTTCATATATTCCTGAGGATTTTATTTCGTTTACGAGCGTTGATACTTCATTGCCTAAGACATCAAAAACTTTAAGCACAGTAAACCACCCCTGCCTTCCTTCCCTTCCCCCTCAGAAAGAAATTCAGAGGAAGTGGGAATTGTAAATTTTATTTTTGTTGTAGGATTAAATGGATTAGGGTAGTTTTGCTCAAGTGTAAACTCAGTTGGAGTCTCTCCCTCTTCATCAATACTTGTAATTGTCAGTGAAGAATAATTTATTGTTTCCGA
The DNA here is from genome assembly GCA_016709155.1 of Ignavibacteriales bacterium. NCBI lineage: Bacteria > Pseudomonadati > Ignavibacteriota > Ignavibacteria > Ignavibacteriales > Ignavibacteriales bacterium. The sequence goes on from JADJEI010000006.1 coordinate 122,490, forward strand.
TTGATAGACTCTCTTTGATGCATTACTTTGTACAAAGACAATAACACTTAAACTATCCACATCCCACAATTCATCTAAATCAATTGTCTGTGTAAAATCTTTCTCTTCATTCAGATCTATCGTAAATGATTCGCCATCTGAAGTTGGCAGCATTTTTCTCATTACTTGTTTATGATATGAGATAGAATTTCTTCCATCGAAATAAATATCTTCTGCAACCACAAAATGTATTACAAGATCGGGTTCAGAAATATTTCCGGTACGAGTTAGTTTGGCGTTGATATTGAACTGTGTGCTACTCTTCGTCCCATTCAATTGAATTCTTAATGGGCTATCTTTTGTAACGAAAGTGTCAAGACTTGATTTCCAGGTAGTGGTGCTTCCCTGATGAAAACTATCAAACCAACCTTGAGGGGTGAAAGGTACGGGTGAGTAATATTCATTGCGAGCGTCCGAATCTTCCATACTTTGTTCATAAAGAGGATCATCTGAATACGGGTAAATCATGTGATAATAAATAAAACTTATTTTAGCACCGTTACTGTCAGCCAAATAAGCTTCCAGAACATTATGGGCGTTAGGACAGCTTGGACAATGTGAGTTAGTAAAGACTTCAACTAATACTTTTCGCTCTTCCTGTGCCAAAAGTATTGAAGTAAAAGTAAGTAAAACAAAAATCAGTAAAATTTTATGCTTCATATATCTTTTTATTTTTTTATTGTTATTATAATCATTGAAAATAGATTTTGAAAGATAAAAATTAGAGATTGAATTCAATTGAATTGAATACCGAGTAAGAGTATAAAAACCCCGTCATTGCTGAGCGGGGTTAATAAATAAATTATGTGAGTATTATTCCAACATCACTTTGTCAACAGCATCTTCTTTGAAGTTGTAAAACTTCCGGCTTTTATCCGGTAAACATAAACTCCGCTTGCTAATGATGAAGCATCAAATTCTACTTCAAACTTGCCAGCAGGTTTTACTTCGTTCACAAGAGTTGCCACTTCCCTTCCGAGTATATCAATTACTTTTATTGTCACAAACTCTTTTTGCGGCAGCGAGTAAGAGATTACTGTACTCGGATTAAAAGGGTTGGGGTAGTTCTGTTTCAGTGAAAACTCTTTTTGATCAACATTTGTTAAATTTTCAAATTCAATGTCGGTAACCGAATCAATAACAAATTTTTTAAAAAATATATCCATATTACCGCCTCGCATATCCTGCCAAGTCAAATATAATGTATCACCTCTTACTGAAAAATCTGGGTCAAGAGAAAAGTTTTGAGATGTTGTAATCGGAAAAGGCGAGACCCAATTCGATCCGCCATCTACAGAAAAAGAACCCCAGATACTCCATAGATTATCTGAATATGATGCCCATACTGAAACAAGATTTCCATTATCGGATGACTTGATGATAGGGGAAAATGATACTAGATTGCCAGAGATATTTTTTGCATCCTCCCAAGTGGAACCTAAATCCGTGCTACGTGTGTAATAAATCGCCCAGTGATTTGATGAAGCTGCATCAATCATGTGAGCATATACGAGATTAAGTGAACTATCTTTATCCGAGCAAAGTGAAGGCTCATAGGAATAACTGTTGAAATTATTTTCTGTGATTTTAATATCTGTTGACCAAGGTTTGCGGTCAAACCAAATATCCCTGAACTGGTTGGATTCATCAAGAGACTGCCAGGTAGTATAAAAAGACTTACCAATGTATATACTTGATGGAGAAACTGCGTATCCGTCAGAAACGGTGATTTGCCCACTAAGTGCAAATGTTGTTCCTCCATCAGTACTGAGGAAACTTTTCAATCCGTGATAATCTAACCAAACTGCATTTACAAGCTGCTTATAATCAGAACTTAATGAAGGTCTGACACTGACTGTTGTTCCGGAATCCAGAACCGTATTAGTTTGCCAACTCCTCCCAAAATCCATGCTTCGAATCCCACTTAAAAACCAAGTGTATGTGTTATCAATATTATTATACTCATATCCTGATGTAACTGTGAATAGACTAGTGTCACTGATACTAATAATAACAGGCTCAGAATAAAATTCCTCTGAACCTGTAAAAATGAGTTGCGGAGTTGACCAAGATTCACCGTCATTTTCACTTCTTGTATTGTAGATATTATTCTCGCCGCCAGTATTATCTGAAAAGACTACATTAATGATTTCATTCTGAACAGCAATCGAATTTGACATAGTGAATCCCGAGCTATTGCTGATATCTAACTCTTGAAAATAATTATTTGGTGAATTCACTGTGGCGATAGGCTGCTGGGGGGTGTCGGTTAACATTTCTGTCAAAACAGTTCCTTGTGCTAATGGTGTTGAAAAGCCCAGAAGTTTTCCTACAGTTGGAGCAATATCTATTTGGTCCCTAGGTACATCAATGATTGTATTTGTTTTAATATCCGGGCCGATAGCTAAGAAAATAATGTGCCTGCATCCGTGACAATAGTCTCCGTGAGAATACCAACCCCCATGTTGTTCATCATGTCGGCCATGATCGGAGGTAACAATCATTGTAGTTTTATTTGCATAAACCGGATCACTTTGTATTTTATTCCATAGTTCAAAGACCAATGAATCAGCCTGACGTATTGCACCTAAGTATTTTGTAGTATCACCTCTATGACCTTGATGATCAACCTGACCGAAGAGAATATAACATAGAGAAGGATGATCACGATCAATTGCTGATATTGTGGAATCCCAAACATTCAGATCATTCTCTGTGTTTGCTAAATTTACTAATGTGGGTTCGATATCCATTCCAAATCCTGGGTAGATGCTGACCGGATAAGCTAACTTACAGTACTTACCATTTACAAAGTAAGTTTTTTCCTTTGGTACATCAAGAGCTTTGCGATAATATTCAAAAATTGTCGGCTCCTTGGGCCTTACTAATGTCTCAATGGGGCAATTATTCACTAAAATCTGTCTGACTCCGGTGGCGATGGTTGAATGACCAGCGTTTGTAATTGTTATTCCAGTGTTAAAAAACTTTGTGTAGATAGTTCCCTGCGGACGAAGGCTATCCCACATCAAAGGAAGGTTAAGATTTTCAGATTCAAAACCTTCATTGTTCCTTAGACCATCAATAGCAACTATAAATACGTTCTCTGTCTTGAATGTGTGTAACTGCGAAAATACTTGTGTACTCATACATATTAAAAATGTACAAAATATTTGCGTAATAGTTCTCATATTATTCCTCCTGTTAGTTATAAATATTTCTGTTTCGTCGAATATTCTGTCAAGATTATTGGCAAACATCTGCAAAATAAACATTCAACTCAAAATCTTTCCCATTTGGATAACACTATAATTAAATATGTCATTAATTTTGATAGTTGACAAATAGATTGTGATGATCTTTCTCCTCTTAATTTAATATATCTAAACTTTATACATTGAAACTCTAATTTAAGTAAGTATTATTCCAACATCACTTTGTCAATAACATCTTTTTAGAAGTTGTAAAACTTCCGGCTTTTATCTGGTAAACATAAACTCCGCTTGCTAATGATGAAGCATCAAATTCTACTTCAAACTTGCCAGCAGGTTTTACTTCGTTCACAAGAGTTGCCACTTCCCTTCCGAGTATATCAATTACTTTTATTGACACAAATTCCTTTTGCGGCAGTGAGTAAGAGATAACTGTGCTTGGGTTGAAGGGGTTAGGGTAGTTTTGTTCAAGTGCAAACTTAACAGGAGTAGAAACTTCAACTTCAACCGTGTTTGAATATTCAAACGATCCATCAAAATCAATTTGTTTTAATCTGTATTGATATTTACCCGAAGAAAGATTTTCATCAATGAAAGAATAACTTTTTGGTTCGGTAGTAGTACCAAACCCTGGAACGAATGCAATTTGATTCCAGTCCTGATTGCCGACTGAAGACTGAGGACTGCCGACTTGTTTTCTTTCTATCTTAAACCCGCTGTTGTTTGTCTCCGTTGCTGTTTGCCAGTTTAGGGAAACATAATTATGCTGTGCTGTACCCGTAAAGGATGTTAGTTCGACCGGTATAGTTCCACCAGTTAAGGTTTTTAGTATAATACCTTGTTCACCAACTGACCATCCAGTGCTTATATCTGTAAAATAGATTTCATTTAAAGTTACGTCAGTTGGCGTATCTTGTGATTGCCATGAAACTCCGCCATCAATTGTACTGAAAATTCTACCTACTGTACTACATAGCCATCCATGATTAGAGTCAATAAAATAAACAGAAATAGGTGAAATAGAAATTTCAGTAGGCTGATTAAACCATGATAGTCCGCCATCAGTTGTTTTACTAATAGTTTGATTAAGATCTGCAAAACCTACTGCCCAGCCAGTGAGATTATTAACAAAGAAAATATCTCTAATTGAATAGGTAATGCTTTCATTAACAGTGTTCCATGTAGAACCTCCGTCTGTAGTTCTGTACAATCGACCAAGATTAGGCCCCTCACCGATAAAGCCATTATTTCCATCTATAAAATAAACTGCATAATACCAGGAGATTGACTCAATCTGCTGACCGAACAAAGACATTGACTCAATTTGCTGACTGAACCAAGAGGCTCCACCATCGGTAGTCTTTCTAATAGTATTATACTGACCTACTGCCCAACCAGTATCAGAATTTATAAAATGAACCGATAACAGATTATTTCCTGTACCGCTATTTTGTACTCCCCAGTTTTCACCGCCATTAGTTGTCTTACGAATGAATCCACCGCTCCCTACACTATAACCAGTATCTTTGTTAACAAAAAACTGAATAAATAGTAGTGAATTCCCCAAATGATTTTGTTGTCCAGTTAGTGCCTCCATTCGTAGTTTTTAGAATTGTGCCATTATTTCCAACTGCCCAGCCTAAATCATTATCGATAAAAAATACACTCTTCATCGCATGGGGAGTTCCATTTGATTGTAAATTCCAGCTCAGACCTGCATCAACTGATTTAATAAGTGTTCCAAAATCGCCTACGATCCAACCATTTAGAGTATCTCCAAAATCTATTGAGTAAAGATTCATATCTGAACCAGTTTGAATATGATACCAGGTAATTCCGCCATTGGTAGTTCTATAACAGGATCCTTCAGAACCAACTACAATACCCGTCAAATCATCGATAAAATAAATAGATTCAAAATCAGCGGAACCAACAACTTGGACAATCCAGGTAATTCCACCATCATTTGAATTCGCTATTTGTCCATCTTGCCCAACAGCATAGCCATTGAGGCTGTCTGTAAAAAAAATAGACTTAAAAGTTATCCCATTAATTGTTTCTTTAACCCAATTTACGCCATCAACCGTTCTTAAAACTTGGTTGACTCCCGCAGCCCAGCCCTTTGTACTGTCAATAAAAAACAAACTCAATATATCATCGTTAGTTCCACTAATCAAGGGTTCCCAATTCAAACCACCATTAGTTGATTTCAAAATAATTCCATCAGCACCCCCAATCCAGCCGGTTTCTTGGTTAATAAAAAAATGGATTCTAAATCGTTCGGAGCAAGAAAACTAGACAGCCAGGTAACTCCTGCATTTGTAGTCCTAATGTATAATCCAGCCGTTCCTACAGTCCAGCCCATATTCTCATCAAGAAATTGAACTGATTTCAAATCAATACCATTGAAAAAATATTGAGTTTGCCATGAATAACCCCCATCATTCGTTCTTAAAATACTACCCTGTTCTCCAACCATTACAACAATATTCGGATCAATTACAGAAATATCATAAAGATGATAAGTCGTTGGAAACGGGCTTTGTAGAAACCAGCCATCCTGAGCCGTAAGCTGATTCGTGCCACAATAAGAAACTAGTATAAGTAGAATGAAATTCTTCATTTGATCTTAATCCTTTGTAATAAATTAATTTAATAAGTTATTCATAGAGTTATAATAAAATGGATTTCTAAGCGTATCTATTACTTTAATATCAACATTTTCTTAGTCTCAACAAAACTGCCTGACCGTAATTGGTAGTAATACACTCCGCTGGACAGGCTGATAGCCTGTCCTACGTTAAACTCAACTTCATACGTGCCGGGCTGCTGCTGCTCGTTTACGAGTGTTGCAACTTCATTTCCCAAAACATCAAATACTTTTAACGAAACCAATATGTCACCCTGAGCTTGTCGAAGGGTGACAGAAGGGATGGTGTATTTTATTTTTGTTGTTGGATTAAATGGATTCGGGAAGTTCTGCTCAAGTGAAAATTCTGTTGGTGAATTTATTTCAACTTCAACTGTGTTTGAATATTCGAATGTTCCATCAAAGTCAATTTGTTTTAATCTGTATTGATATTTTCCAGAAGAGAGATTTTCATCAGTGAAAGAATAACTCTTTGGTTCGGTAGTAGTACCAAACCCGGGAACGAAAGCTATTGTCTCAAAAGCCCCTTCCTTTTGGGAAGGGGTTGGGGATAGGCTTCTTTCAATCTCAAACCCGCTGTTATTTGTCTCCGTTGCAGTTTGCCAGTTTAGCGGAACGGCGTTTTGCTGTGCTGTGGCTGTGAAGGAGGTTAGCTCTACAGGGACGATGTCGGAGGAGATCCTCATTAGTAATAATTGTTGAGCATGATCTGAAACGGGTAAGTAAGGCTGATTTCCCGTTGCAATATAATCGCCATTAGACAATTGGATAATTGAGTAAAAGTCTGTATCCAGTGAGCTAAGAACATTATCGCTCGAGTAACTCTCTATTGATTTTGTCCATAAAGTATCGCCTAACTCATCTGTTCTAATAATCCAGCCATAATCAACATCCCAACCACCAGAACCACAGACAATATACCCCCCATCAATTGTTTGTTGAACGGAATAACCGATATCATATTCATTATTGTAATCATAAGTTTTTGACCATTCTACATTCCCCGCAGAATCTGTTTTTAACAACCACAGGTCAGGGTTTTCTGGATCAGCCGTACTAAGCAGACCAGTTAGTATAAAACCTCCATCCTCAGTCTCCAAAATCGATTGAAACCAACCAGATAATTCTCCTCCATAGATTCTTGTCCATAGTGTATCTCCATTTGTATCAAGCTTTAGTAACCAACCTTTAAAAATTCCCACGCCTACAGCTCCACAAATTATATAACCACTATCAGTAGTTTGTTGCACTCCATAAAAGTGATCTACATTAGTAGTCCCGAATGTTTTTTGCCATTCAACCTCACCCATTGAATCTGTTTTAATAACCATCCCATCTGGAGTTTGTGGAAAAGCATTTTGCTCACCACAAATTATAATACCTCCATCTTTAGTGATATTTATTGACCAACCATAATCTGTATTAAGTTCATCATAAGTTTTAAGCCACAGTAACTCACCAAGTGAATCAGTTCTTATAAGAAGCAAGTCAAGACCACCTGTAATGAGCGATGGTGCAGCGCCTCCAATTATATATCCTCCATCATCTGCTTGTTTGAGAGAATAACCAAAGTCACTGCTAACTCCCCCATATGTTTTAGTCCAAAGTGTATCACCATTTGAATCCGTTTTTATTAACCAGACATCAAATCCTCCAGCACCAAATGAGCCCGTGTAACCAGCTACTGCAATTCCTCCATCACTTGTTTCGATAACTGAACGACCAAAATCATCAGCAGTGTTTAGTCCGTAGCTTTTTTTCCAGATTATATCAGGGGATTGAGAATAAATACAATTAGTTATAATAAATAAGAATAGGCTATATTTTTTTATCGTTTTCATTTCAACCTTTACGTTTTAAATTATTATGGAGTAATGAGATTATGTGTGACACAAAAGTCGAATTCTTCCAATCCTTTAAACCATCTGTTTGTGTTTGGAGGGTAATTCACTGCTGCACTGTCGGTATCATATTCTCCTACTGGACATAACAAGAGAGGGTTGTAATCTGTTGGACTAATGAAACGATTCCCTCTTATCCAACCCGATGTTCCAGGGTCCCAAGATTCTATCCTTAGAGTGTACCTATTAGGATCTAAAGATTGAATCGTACTATTTTCAATTGTAGAATAAAAAGCACCGCCCACAGGATTTGCATTTTGTGTAATCCCTATTCCCTTACCTCCGGTTATATTACTGTTATAAACTTGTATCATTGGTTTCTCTGTTTCTTCTCCAAGATAGCCTGCTTCGATTCCCGACTTTTTTGCTTCAACAGTATCTATAACACAATCCCTAACAATTAATCTTCCTGCTTTCTTTAATATTACGTTGTCAACAGTAAATGTAATATCAGGATTGTGAAAGACGTGGATCCCGTCTCCCTGATGTATTGCGCCAGGATCATCTTTCCCTGTCCAATAGATAGTACTTGAGTCAACTAACACATAATACCCTCCAACCTGCATCCCATCCCAGCCTGAGTTCATTATTTGTGTCTGTCCTATATGCCCATTGTCTCCAAATAGTTTTACTGCGCACGGGGATAACATAACTTCTCCGATCTGTGATGTCCAGCCACAGCTATCAATATAAAGGTTATAACCAAAAAAATTACTTGATGTAGAACCAACTCTTATTCCCCATCTACGAAATCTTCTTATCTGCAAATTCTTGACAGTAATATTAGGTGAATTAAGAATATCAAAACACCAGAGGCTCCATTCAGAAATATTTTCAGCTTCTGAAACATCAATTTCTTCGAGAATGGTTTTGTCCGTGCCCTGCCCAATAAAAGAAATATTGGTAAAGCCATTAACCTCGAGCACATCTACCAAAAAAGTAGAATCAGCAAGATAGAAGTCTGTGTTAGATGCTAATCTTCCTTTCATCTCCTGAAAAGAATACGCATCACTCCAGCTATCACCAGAGTGGTCACCTGCGCCATGCGGGGTAACATATTTAGCAATATTGGGGGGGTACATTATTTTTAACTCCCAATAAATTGGAATTAGTGTTATTATAATTAGCAGCAATAAAACAATAAACTGCCACAAAGAACAGAAATGACCGAACAAGAACGATTTTCATCAGCACCTCCTGAAATACTAATTAAAGAATACCAAATAAGTTATTTACCTCTCCTGATGAAATTTTCAAAAGTATAATACAATTAGAATTGGAGAAAGTCAATCACAGGAATGTGTGAAATAAAAGATGACATCCCGCTTATCGGAATGTCATCTTTAAGAAATAAATCAGTGGAATAAAATCATCTTCTTAGTTTCAACAAAACCACCTGACCTTAGTTGGTAGTAGTAAACGCCGCTGGACAGGCTGATAGCCTGTCCTACGTTAAACTCAACTTCATACGTGCCGGGCTGCTGTGGCTCGTTTACGAGTGTGGCTACTTCGTTGCCAAGTATATCGTAAACTTTCAATGTTACATAAATGTCACCCTTCGACAAGCTCAGGGTGACAGTGGGAATTGTATATTTTATTTTTGTTGTTGGGTTAAATGGGTTGGGGTAGTTCTGTCCAAGAGAAAATTCTGTTGGTGAATTTATTTCAACTTCAACTGTGTTTGAGTATTCAAAACTTCCATCAAAGTCAATTTGTTTTAATCTGTACTGATATTTTCCTGAAGAAAGATTTTCATCAACGAATGAATAACTCTTTGGTTCGGTGGTAGTTCCAAATCCGGGAATGAAAGCAATTTGATTCCAATCCTGATTGCTGACTGAAGACTGAGGACTGCCGACTTGTTTTCTTTCTATCTCAAATCCGCTGTTATTTGTCTCCGTTGCGGTTTGCCAGTTAAGCGCAACTGCGTTTTGCTGTGTTGTTGCGGTAAAGGATGTTAGTTCTACAGGGATGATATCAGAGGCAATACGAACTAAATAAACATCTAAATGATTACCCTGAATTTTATCGGAATACCCAGCCATTATATACCCTCCATCAGAAATTTGCTTTATTGAATTACCTCCGTGAGCGCCGTTACTACCAGCATTTGGGTTATCCAAGTTGTTTAATAAATTTCTAGGGAAGAAAGGAAGTAGCTTATCCCATAAGATATTTCCGATTGAATCAGTTCGAACAAGCCAAGCTTCTAACCCCCCATCAAATGGTGCCGCTTGCCCGGTAATGATATATCCGCCATCTGATGTTTGCTGAACCGAATAACCAATATCAGTATCGTTTTCATAATCAAGTGTCTGTGACCATTGTTCACTCCCGGAAGAATCGGTCTTTATCAGCCACAAATCATAGTCAAATGTAGATGGAACTCTAAATCCACCTGACAATACATACCCACCATCAGAGGTTAGAGCAATCCCAAACATCAAATCCTGTTTGATATCGCCATAAAATTTAGACCAGAGAGAATCTCCATCAGCATCTATTTTCAATAACCAACCTGCAACATCCTGAATTCCAAAATAAACCGTTCCCGATGCGACAAAATCACCAGACTCAGTTGCTTTGATAGAATATAACTTGTCATCAAGCAATGTTCCATAATGCTTCTCCCAAACAGGTTCCCCCAAAGGATCAGTTTTGATTAGCATTGCATCAGAGACTTCTGGGAATGCGTCTTTTTCACCCGCAAAGATAAAACCTCCGTCAAATGTCTTATCCACCGACCAGCAAATATCATCGTTTGCCCCACCAAACGTTCTTGTCCATAGCGTATCACCAAGAGAGTCTGTTCTTATAACATAGAAATCAAACTGACCAACACCGAATGAGTTGGTTGTTCCGGCAATTATAAAACCACCATCCTCTGTTTTCTTCATTGAGTAAGCATATTCATCTCCGTCTCCCCCATAAGTTTTTGTCCATAAAGTATCACCGTTTGAGTCTGTACGCAGCAGCCAAATGTCGTAATCCGTAAGGGGGATTGATTTGGTATAACCAACTACTGCAAATCCACCATCCCAAAGCTCTTCAACATCGTAAGCTACATCTATACTGTCCCCACCTATTCTTTTTGTCCACAAAGTATCGGGTTCTTGGGCAAATAAAATTGAATTTGATGATAACAATATCAATAATATGAGAGGAAATATTTTAATTCTTTTCATTTCATCCTCCTAATCTGCCGTACAGTCTGGGATAGGTTCACTGCAGAATATGCTCTGCCAGTCATTTCCTTTTTTCCATCTGTTTCCTTCGTATGTCACAGCGAGTGGGAGCGTATTACACTCACCAACAGGACATTGACCAAAAGGATAATTCACGGGGCAAAGAAAAATATTATTTTTTATTTTTCCCGGTGTACCAGCATCCCAATTTTCTATTCTTAATGGCCAGCGATCAATCTTTAAATTAACTATCGTACAATTTTGGACATCAGAATAAAACTAACCATTGGAGAGGTCATTACTTTGTGTTATCCCTATTCCTTTTCCACCCGCAATATAACTGTTATATGCTCTCAATAATGGCTTTTCAGTTTGCGGGTCTTTGTAGCCGGCTTCTATGCTTGATTTTTTAGGATGTGCAGTGTTTTTATAACACTCATTCACGGTCAGTCTGCCAGCTGTTTGTCCATCTTCCTGATATGTTGCCCCTGGTTCATCTACAGAATTGTAGTTTGTGTTTATTGAACTTGCAGCAATAAGCAAAGCAATCATTGCAAAGAACAGAAACGACCGAACAAGAACGATTTTCATCAGCACCTCCTGAAATATTAATTAAACAATATCAAATAAGTTATTTACCTCTCCTGATAAAATTTTCAAAAGCATATTACAAATAGAAAAGGAGAAAGTCAATCACACGAATGTGGTATTTATAAAGATGACATCTCTATAGATAGGATGTCATCTTTATAAAGAATAAAGGGATGATTATTTCAAAAGTACTCTTTATGAGATTACTATTGTAATAATTACTTTACTTTGTCAACAGCATCTTCTTTGAAGTTGTAAAACTTCCGGCTTTTATCCGGTAAACATAAACTCCGCTTGCTAATGATGAAGCATCAAATTCTACTTCAAACTTGCCGGCAGGTTTTACTTCGTTCACAAGAGTTACCACTTCCCTTCCGAGTATATCAATTACTTTTATTGACACAAATTCCTTTTGCGGCAGTGAGTAAGAGATTACTGTACTCGGATTAAAAGGGTTGGGGTAGTTTTGTTCGAGTGAAAATTTAACAGGAGCAGAAACTTCAACTTCTACTTGATTTGAGTATTCAAATGTACCATTGAAATCAATCTGTTTCAATCTGTAAGTATGCGTGCCTTGTGTTAGTTTTGAATCAGTATAGGAATAATCACGCGGTTCAGTTGTTGTTCCGAAGCCGGGAACGTATCCAACCTTTTCGAATTTATTTTCAATCATTTTTTCAACATCAAAGCCTTTGTTGTTAGTCTCAGTTGCAGTTGTCCAGTTAAGAACTACATCATCCGCAGAATTTGAGCTGGCTGTAAATGAAGTGAGTTCTACCGGGATCGCAAGTAAATCAGTTAATTTGAAATCATCAACATAATATCTGCTTTGACCTGATGAAAGTAAACCATAACCATAAAGATCAACCCCACCCAATTGATTTAATCCGCCCGAGTTTGGAATGCCCGGACTCCATTGCCATGTATGAACAGAAACACCGTTAACCTTATATTCCGCCTGATCAATATCTAAATCAACTATTAGTTCATTAGAGAACCAGGTATTGAATGGATAACTGAATGTTGCCGCTTGTGGATTCTGTTCAGCAGAAATGTATCCTGCACCGCCATCAAAGTAGGCTTCAAATCCCCATACACTATTTGCTCCATCAAAATGCTGGAGGCAATTCCAGTAAGCATCAAACCCTGATTGAACATACATCTGAAAACTTACACTGAATTTTCCAGTTGTGTAATCGGGGATTGCATATACTAAATCGTTGTCATCAACGATTACTGCAGAATTGGGCGCACTGAATTTTTGTGTTGTAGAAACAAATGCATCTGTAACTGGATCGCAAGGAGTAAAATTCCAAGTCGTCCAATCAACAGGATTCTGACATGCTACCTGCTGTCCAGCGATGTAAGTATCAAAATTATCTTCGAAAGATAAATTAATGTTCGGATCGCTCTCTGTTTGGAAACTCCAGAATGGACCTGTGGTAGTGCACGAAGCTCCGTTCTCCACTACCTGCCAGTAATAGGTTGTACTATATTCCAATGTGTCGGGGATAGTCCAGTTAGTTGAAAGGGAACCACTTTGAACAAGCGGTAAACTACCCGGGTTTGTTCCAAAATATAAATCGTTATTTAAGGCATTAACTCCGTTAGTCCAGCTAATCTCAGCAAGATTTATAGAAACATCTGAAGAACCATTCGCCGGAACAGGATTAGTGGGGGGATCAACCTCACAGCCGGGTCCGAATGAAACTTCAGCAACCCATGCCTGATAAATACCTGTTTTGTCATCTGCCCAGTAAGCATAAAGCATTCCGTTGGTTTCAGTGATACCGATGTAATCACCTTGATAACCGCCGGCAAGACCGGGAATAGATTTTGGTTTGAAGTGATGATCCGAAACTTCAAATTCAGTCCAGCTATCACCGCCATCTACTGATCGTGCAACATAAACTGAAGCAGAATCATTAGTAAGATTTCTTGCATCGTAGTAAACGACATTAACACTGCCGTCTCTACCTACAACTAATGCAGGCATATATTGCTCAGCACCGTTATTTGGCGGATCCTGATTTACGCGGATACCTGCTGACCAGGTTGTACCGCCATCAGTTGATCTGTGCATAATTACATCGGGATCGCTTCCGGCTGGTGCTAGATTTTTTTCAGCATGTACGACATAAATCCAACCGCTTCTGACTCCAGCAGTTGTATCAACACCCATCCATGGAAAATCATTTACTCTTATGCTCGTATTAAAAAGAAATCCTCTGATGCCGTTACAATCGTAAATATTATTATTTACCGACCAGGTAACTCCGCCATCTGTTGACTTACCAAATCCCATCTGATCACCTGTGAAGTTACCTGAAGTAATTGGATTCTGCCAAACCATATAAACCTCTCCGTTAGGTCCGATGGCGCCATTAACTCCCTGTGAATAATGTCCGCCGGGAGGGGTATTAATATTTTGTGCGGAACTCCAGTTTACCCCGCCGTTCGTTGAATATGAAATTGCAATCGGAGGAGCAGAAGCGGTAAACCTCGACCAGCTAGCATAGACTCTTCCATTAAATGGACTGCCGGGTCTGTTATCAACTACAGTATGATTTTTATCTTGAGAGCCGGTAATAATATTAATTATACTGCTCCATGAAGTACCACCATTAGTAGAGTAAGCAGCTTTTAATCCATTAAAACCGCCATCGAGAAAAGTCATATAAAATCTTCCATCGGGCCCAATTGCCGGTGCGGGATCGCCGCCGTGACCGGTAACGGGAGTAGTTTTGCAGGTGTCGCTTCCATGCCATGTTGCACCGCCGTCGGTAGTAACATAAACACCTTCTGAAATAAAGAATGGACTAATGCGAACTGCATTAGAAGAAGCAAACATTGTATTCTCGTCAAGGGGGGATCTTTGAATCGGAACTTCACTCTGTGTGAAATTACTTGGATGTACCCTTGTACTTATTCCAACAGTAACTGAACCGAATGGCGTATCAAACACTCTCGGTGATTTATTTGGATGGACATATTTCAGATGTGTAATTGGAATCTGAAAATACTCGCCCGTTGGTTGTATTTGTGTGCTCCACATTCTTGGATCAGTAAACTGACCAAAAGAAATAGAAGAAACTACCAACAGAGTAAACAGCACAAAAAGAACTTTATGAAATATTGATTTCATCTGTACTCCTGTATTGTAAGTTTTTTATTAGGTTGATTAAGAGAAAAGTAACAGCCGGCAATGATCAGGGAATGTTTAAACCTTTTGTTACGAACTTCAATGAGTTAAAATAAATAAAACAACTTATTATTCTCTAATTAAATTTTTATAATGTTCGCACTATTCTTATAAATAATTTTCCTCAAATATGAAGTAGATATCCTGAAATAAATATCTTGCTGACGTTCTGAGTTTTTAAACTCAATTTTTATTGGTTTAATATGATAAGTGCGTTTTCCTATGGAATAAGTGACAAGATATAATTGATCAAGAAGGGTATGCCGACCTAATTTATGTTCCGTAGATTATATATTATCTGCAGACTAAAAGATGATGTCAGCGTCTTAACTTGTAGTTGAAGGGGTTCGCATTCGTAAATTATACGAAACGGTATGATAAACAAACTACTTTTGTATAGAAAGAGAAACGAAGAAAAATTCTAATTATTTATTTCAGCCAACCATATCTAGAGAAGTGTTCAAGTTTAGCATTTTTAACTTTAATCTCCTGCTTATCCATGTCAACTTTAGACTCATCATTGAGAGTTGTTTCAATTCCACCCTTACCAAAGAAAACAAAATCATAATGTCCCGATGTAGTATAACCAAGTGCCACTAAATCAATACCGGTATAAGTGACTGAGAGTTTTACATCTTTTTCGAAGACCATTTCCGGAAAAAATTTAATAATTGCCGATTCCGGATTTAATTTCATTGTGATATATTCTGAACCCTGGAAGGCAGATTGCTTGATCGTAAGTTTTCCATAAACTTCAATTTGTCTTCCCTGATAATTAGTATATGCTGTGTCTATTAATAACTCACCTCCACTTTCACCATCAATTAATTTAGATACAGAAAGAATATGCGAAGCAGAGTCAATTTCTTGATCAGATATGAGAATTTGATCTTTGGTTAAATTATTAATGCTGGTTGGTGCCGATATGTTTGTGAAATCAGAATTGTCACTGCAGCCAAAGAAAATAATTCCGACCAGACTAAAAAGTACAAATGTTTTTTTCATAAGATTCCCACTTTTTTAAATAATATTTAACCAAACAAAGTTGTTTTAACTTTTAGTTCTTTCCCGCGTAACTGTAAACGGGCACAATTCAAATTTTTGGTTTATTTGCAGCTAACTTTATGCCATCTACTACTTCATTATGGAAGTTTCCTCTAAGTTATAAATTCTCATCTTTTCTGCTAAATAGCGGATATTAATTGTTAAAATTATGTCATTTTTTCTGGTAGGATGTAAATATTTCCGCCCTGAGTTGTAACTCATGAGGTTTCTGAACAGTGTATATCACTCAATTAACAAATTATTATCACTATCTTTACGCAAAGATTTTAAAACGATTTACCACACTCTATGTTTCAAAAAAACTTTACATCCATAAAACCGAACTGGGATACTCTTGTCGCGAAATATCAAATCTCGAATAAGTGGAAAAGTATCTGGCAGTTAATCAATTCATTTGCTTCATACATAATCATTTGGTATCTGATGTATTTCACATTGGATATCAGTTATTGGCTAACTCTTCTTCTTTCAATTCCCGCTGCAGGATTCGTAATTCGCATATTCATCATCCAACACGATTGCGGGCACGGTTCGTTTTTTGAATCAAGAAAAGCCAACGATTCATGGGGAAAGATTTGCAGTATCTTTACTCTGACGCCTTATTACTATTGGCGGAAGAAACATGCAATCCATCATGCAAGTGCCGGTAAACTTGGACAAAGAGGCATTGGTGATATTTACACAATGACTGTTGATGAATTCCTGCAGCAGTCGCGCTGGGGTAGAATAAAATACCGTCTGTACCGCAACCCGATAATATTGTTCGTGGTTATTCCGGTTATTCTTTTTATGATTCTCTACCGCTTCCCCCTCCCGCCCGCAAAAGGATTAAAGAAACTTCACCCGGGCGTTTACCTTACAAGTCTGGTTCTTTTATTATTAACAGCAGGATTAGTCTGGCTGATCGGGATAAAAGCTTTTGTACTCATTCAATTCCCGATTACTTTTATTGCCTCATCAACCGGCACGTGGTTGTTTTATGTTCAACATCAATTTGAGGATGCTTACTGGACAAAAGATAATTCGTGGGATTATGAACTTGCCGCTATGCAGGGAAGTTCATACTACAAGCTGCCGAAAGTACTTCAATGGTTTACGGGTAATATTGGGTTTCATCATATCCACCACCTTAGTCCGAAGATACCAAATTACCTTCTGGAAAAATGCCATAAAGAAAATCCCGTATTTCAGAAAGGTGTTACTTTAACACTTGGCTCAAGTCTGCGAAGTATATTTCTAAAACTGTGGGATGAAAAACAAAAAAAGTTGATCAGCTTTCATTACTTCAAACGTCAGAGGGTGGGGATGTAAAGGAGATTAATCAGCATCGAACAACTTGTAAGAAAACTTTAAGTTATTCAGTTAAGTCTTCTGAAAAATTATCGAGCTGTCTCCATAAAACAACGCCATCAAAAGAAAATAATTTATATCTTATTCACACTTCTATATTCGTTTTGATTCTCAGATTAGGCTGTAGGTTCATTTTTAATCCGAATTCCTTTTAGAACTCAAAACATCATACCAATTTATTTTTCTTGTTAGATACATTATAGCAGCTAATACGATAAACAAAGCGATGTTTCCTAATAGTAACGAGTAATCCTGTAATTGCAATATTATATACATAAAACCATAGAATAAAATTAAAAATATCCCGATAAACAATCCAAGCTTATAATTACCATAGACATTTGATGTGTACAAACTTATTAGGAATACTACGAGTAAACTTGCAATTAAATACGAGTATTGAAATAAGAGATATTCTGAAAGAGATAATAAAATCGAATAAAAGATAACTAAGGAAAGCCCTATTAATAAATATTGAATTGGATGTAAAACCTTTTTACTAAAAATTTCTATCATAAAAAAACTGACAAAAGTTAAAATGATAATCATTATTCCATATTTTGATGTTCGCATTGTCTTTTGATACTCATCAACAGGAACAAGAAGTTTTACTCCAAATGCACTTGAATATAATTCATATTTATTGTTCTGCCACTCCTGAGGATATTCTCTATTGAAATGATTTATATTCCAATTAGCTGTAAATCCATCGCTGTTTATTTTTCTTGAGGAGGGGAGAAAATTCCCAACGAAACTTGGATTATTCCAATTTGATTTCACTGATACTTCAGTACTTTTTCCAAGTGGAATGAACTCAAGGTTTTCACTTCCTTTTAGTTTAATTGTAACATCGAAATAATATTTTTTATCATTCTTGTTAATATTTACGTCAGTTGTAAATCCGTTGCGAAATAAATCTTTTGTTTTTAATCCGGGATTAACTTCTTTTTTTTCTTTGTCCCAATTTGCTGCTATATCTTCTTGTATTCCTTTTAAATCAGAGATACTAAATGAAAGATAATTTTCTTTAACGTTAAGAAGCAGTTCTTCATAGTTAACCGTCTTTATTTTGTCAAGATCGAAATATCCGCTTATTCTAATATTTGCTTCATACAATGTGACTTCATAAATACCTCTATATCGGGTCTCCGGGAATACTTCTGTCTCGTATTTTAAATTCTCCGGAAGCAAGTTGTAATTATTTTGAGCTAAATATTTTTCTCCATTTCGGTTTTCCACCAGGCTTTCATTTATAATTGTAAGAATTGGTCCGGTTACAACTTGTGAACCTGCCCAGCTTTTATTTATCTCATTAACAGCTTCATCTCGATATTTTTGTCTTTCAGTAATCAATGATTGAATCATTGTCAATGGAATTAGCAGTAGTGCTATTACGCCAATAGTAAAAATAATCCGAACTATTACTGATCCTTTTTTCATTTTATTCTCTTTAGATATTTAGTTACAGTCTATCGGTATGTCTATCGGTGTGTTATCCCTTAAAGAAGGAAAACAGAATGATGCCGTATAAATTATTTTTTTAATTCCGCATTTAGCGGGGAAAGATTTCCATTTTATTTTTTTAAACTACTTCTATTCTTATCTTTCTTCCTAATGTTCTGGCATAACGACCAAGTGTTGAGAGCTTAATATCTTCAGAATGATTTTCTATCCTTGATATGACAGACTTTCTTGTTTTTAACTTCTCTGCTAATTCTTCTTGAGTTAAACCGGATTTTTCTCTCAGTTGTTTAAGTAAAATGCCTATTTTAAAATTTTGATAACCAATATCATAATTTTCTGCAAACTCGGCATCTTCTTTTTTTCTTCGTGCAACATATTTTTTTAAATCGCTCATTTTATTTCTTCCTTTCATAATAGTTTCTCTTTCTTCCTTCTGCTATCTTAATTTCATTCAGCGGTGTTTTTTTTGTTTTCTTAACAAATCCATTTGTTATTATAAAATTTCCATCAGTCTCGAAAAAACCTAATAATCTAAAAATATCGCCTGAAAATATTATTCTGATTTCCCAAATTTCATCGGTGCTTTTTAACTTTTTAAAATATTGTTTAGTAACAATGGAAGTATCTTCAAAAAGTTCTAAAACCCAGGTAATTTTATTATCCTTCTTTCCCCTAAGGGAGTCAAGGAATTCCTTAGCTGGATATTTTCCGCTTTCCGATTGATAAAAATTTACTTCTCGCATATTTGTAAAGTTAGCATAAAAGCTAACCTCAATCAATTAAAAAAATTTGGTAATGCTTGCATGTATAACAGCGTGTTATCCCGATAGTCTTGGGGAAACACAACACCACCATATAAATTATTTTTTTAATTCCGCATTTAACCGGGAATGATTTTCATTATTTTAATAACTCTTTTTGAGCATTGGATTTTTATGCTCTTACAAAAAACACCTAATATTTAATTATCTCTTTCCTTCGTATTCACTATCTATTGGTCGTCAATAGGCGCTGGTCATGCAACATACTTTTATAATATTATTCCAACTCTTAAATCGAATGAATTTGAATTGACTTTTAAATTTTCATGTTCAAATAATTCATTAAAATCTTTATTGTATAAAATTTCTGCTAGCAGATTTAATGATAACAAATTTATTTCTGTTCCAATTCCTACCTTGAAACCAAACCTATTCTTATTAAAATTTTCTTCAACATCATTAACTGTTCCCAATGAATTTATTTTGTTAAATTCAAAATCCATTTTTGGACCTATCAAGACATAAGGTGCAAAAAGTCCAATATTAAATCTAAGCTTTCCAAAAGCTGAAATATTTAAATAGTCAATTCTTGTATTCCAAGTAACAAATTCACCAGTCCCATAAGGCTGATTTATTGTAGTCACAGGAAGCTCTTTTTTCATTCCCTTTTGAATATAATTTACCTCTGTAACAATGCTAATAAATGGTATATCTAAAAACTCAGAAAATATTCCAATGTTAAAACCAATTCTATTATCAGTATCGAAGCTTGAATTTGAAAATCCTGATGCTTGCGAATATTCCCATTCCTGGTTTGAAATTGTTGTTCCAAACTTTAATCCGTATCCCCTAATAATTTGTGCTTGTGCACCAGAAACAACAAACAATAAAACAAGCATTAGCCATTCTTTTTTCATATTCTATTTTCCTTATTTTTCCGTTGACTAACAGTGTGTTATCCCTTAAAGAAGGAAAACACAATGCCACCGTATAAATTATTTTTTTAATCCCCCATTTAGCCGGGAATGATTTCCATTTTTTTACTTTTGTAAAAATATTCATTTATTCTCAAAGACTTCTACGTTCACAATAGCAAATTGTGACGCTGCCATCAGACTTCTCTTTTAGATAGAGTCTGAATCGAATGTTACTTCTGAATTAAATAGATTCACTGGTTTTAAAATATAGCCAGTTTAACTCCGGCTAAAAACGAAACGCCTGATAAATTTTTTTCAACAACAGAGTATTTGCCTATATTACCATCTCCGATATATCTATATTTAATTTCACTACTCAGAAATAAATTTTCTACAATATCTTTGTCAACGCCTATTTTAATTTCAAACCCAAAAGAATTATCTGCGTAATTTTCTATCATGCTACCGTCGTCTCCCAAATAGGTATCTTCAGTATTTCCAAAGACATAAGAGATGCCCGCCCCCACGTATGGAACCCACCCCTGGTTATCGCTCTTTATAGAATATTCATAACCAACTGTAACCGGGATTGCTTCAAATGTCCAGATCACCGAACCAAAACCACCCGAAAAAGATGCATTTGTACTGATGTACTCGCCACCTATATAAATATGATGCTGTGAATTAAATGAATAATTAATTTTCACATTACCGCTAAAACTATATTTATCAAGCTGGGGGTTTTCAAAAGAATTCAAATAATGCGAAAAATTTTTCAACGGGATATAATTAAACCCACCCATAGCTGAAAGAGAAACTTTGCTCTGAGGTAAAACAACACCACCAAAAATAATTATTACAAAAAAATAATATCTCACCATTTTTCACACCACTAAAATTTTACTATCTCTGTTACTTAAACCACCCCCATTAAGCGGGGAAAGGTTTCAGTTCAATTTGTTTTACAAACTTAGTACAGTGTGAAATGAACTACAATTAAAATATTTATGCACCTATCCGATTATGACGGAAGCAAGCAAAACACTTTGGACTTATACTTACTCCTCAACTTCAAAAGTGAGTTAATTAGCATTGGCTGGTTAGAACACACGCAGTAGAATATTTAATGAACCAATGTTAGCGATTCATTGTCTGTATTTATTATCAATTAGATTTAATTTGTTTAAAGTCATCCTGCTTGGTATAATACTCCAATCCTAAAACTAATAACATTGAACTGATGAAAGATATCTTCTGCATGATGGCCAATAATCCCCAATTGCCTGAACCATATAAGTATAAGGTAAAGTAAAAAGTCAATAAGCAAATAATACATGAGAATTTAAATAAATGAAGCTTTGTCTTTAGGATAAATACAGTTATATAAAATAAACCAATCAAGAACAAAGTGCTCGATATTGTCACCATTAGGTCGTGCAAGGGTGTTGCAATTAAGAAAGTAAATAGTATGTTGGCAGCACCTATAAGTTTTAAGATAGTAGCAGCGTGTTTTGCAGAAATCTTTTTTGACATATTGATAAAAAAATTCCATAACCAACCGAGTGGAATACCATTCCAATGAGTGCCCAAATTCTGGACGTGTTCTCTAAACCATTTATCGCTTTTGCTGCAAACAAGTTGCTAATAAAATTTGTTGACCATTGAAACCCTGTAGAATTTTTGTCAAGCAATGAGCCGCCAGGATAAACTAAGGTTGCCATTACCATTAAATTCATAGATATGACCAGACATATCAAAACCAAATGTTTCTTAATCATTTGCATAATTGTTAAATTTTTCATTTGTCGGTTAAGTTATGTATGGTTTGTAGTAATGACCGCTAACTACTGTAACTACGCCATAAGTGATTCGTGTGTTCTAACGGCGTGTTATCTCTATAGTATCGGGCCAAGTTATTAAAACACAATGGCAATGCCACAGTATAAATTATTTATTTTTAAAAACTTTAACGCATTAAAAGAACTATTTTTTTATAAAACATTTTTGTCTTAGAATTATACCTGTCCGTCCTTTGACGGATTATCTCCTTGCCTGCCCCGAACAGCGGGGTCTTTTTACTTATTAAACAGGTTTTACGATTGTGTTTCAAGTGTCTTTCATATACTTTTCAAGTAATGAATAAGTGATAGTATCCAGGAACTTATCATCAAACAAAAAGTTTTCTCTAAAATAGGCTTCTTTTTTAAACCCAATCCCTTCAAGTAGCTTTATAGAATTTTTGTTTTTGGGATTTACATTTGCTTCGATGCTATGAAGTTTTAATTTATTGAACCCATATAATAATAGTGTCTTTAAACTCTCTGTCATATACCCCTTCCCCCAATAACCTGGATTGAGAGAATACCCTATTTCAGCTCTACAATGCGCTTTGACTATTCTCCAAAATCCGAAATACCCGATGAAACTATTTGAACTTTTTTCAATAATTCCCCACTCTATACTATTTTCAGTTTTATATGACTCCCTACAGGACCGAATATAATTCTCAGAATCGTTGATCGATTCCATTTTGTGTTTATCCATATATCTTACTACAGCATCATTCGACTCAATGAGATACAAGTCTTTTGAATCACTCAACAAAAACTCCCTAAACAGAAGTCGTTCACTTTCTAATTCCGGGAATTTTTCAAAAACACTTTTGTCTATTTCTATTTTCATTTATTAATTCGTCATCAACCGCATAGCAGAGTGTTATCCCGATAGTATCGGGAAAAATTGTAAAAACACAATGGCAATGCCACCGTATTAATTATTTATTTTTAAAAACTTTAACACATTAAAAGTACTATTTTTTTGCAAAACATTTTTGTCTTTGAATTATACCTGTCCGTCCTTTGGCGGATTATTCGCTTGCCTGTCCCTTTGGGAACTTTTTACTTATTAAAGATGTTAGGTGTTATAAACTACTTATTGTTAAATGTTTTTAATAAAAAAATATTCTTTAATTTATCTATTACTTTTGTAGGTTTAATGAAAAAACATTCCGCTTCTGCAGTAGTATCAAAAGGATCACCATCCCAAAACCAACCGAGTGCTGTTAAATCTTTAGGCATAATATGAATATTTGATATATTTTGACAACCTACTGAATAATACGATGCAGCATCTTCTATATCTGTAGCCTTATAATGCATTCCTTTACTTGCAATCCATATTATATTTATTTCTTCTGAGTCAAGTTGTGTACCCTTTGCTTCAATTTCTTTTAGAATCGTATCAAGAAATCCTGTTGTAGAACGATCAGGATCATCTCTAAGCTCATACAATTGTCCAGTTTTTTTAATTGAGCCAGAAACATGATTTTCTTCTTCATATTTATCCCAACGAGTTTGTTTGAGTCTACGAATTTCATTAACAATACGAGTACCACGATCTAAATAAACTACTAAATCATGTGGACCTTTTGATGGATGTTTCGAACAGCTTTCCTCAAAAACTATTCTTTTCACTATCTTTCCATACAATGAAGCAAGTAAAAAGGACATTAAATAATCACGTTGTTGTTCAACACTATTTGTGGTATTGATCATATTTAACACATAATGAGTTCCCTCTATTTCCACTGAAGAAGGAATTCTTTTTAAATACTCTTCTGCCATTTCGATTATCTTATCCATAAGATCTTCAATGAAACACCTAAAGGGGTGTTATCCCGATAGCCCGTTGGCTAACGGATGGAAAAAGTTATTAAAACACAATGGCAATGCCACCGTATAAATTATTTATTTTAAAAATTTTAACACATTAAAAGAACTATTTTTTTCCAAAACATTTTTGTTGCGGAATTTTATTATCCACATGCCCGTCCCTTTGGGAACTTTTTACTTATTAAAGAGGTTAGGGCTAACTCTTTGGAATCCACTTTGTTATTTCTTCACGCATTTGATCCAACAAAGAATTAACTGGTGGAGAAATTAAAGTTGCTAACCAGAATGAAACATAGAAAAAGAAGATTACAATAATTAAAAAAAGTAAGTGTCTTATAATTTTTAGTTTACCAGGTTTTGTCTTGAAGAAACGATTGAATAGATCATATTTTTTTATAGGATATGTAAATATGCTTATTAAAAGCGTTGTCAAAATAATAGTCAAAGGAAAGAACATTATTTGATGCCAAATTTCGCGATAAGATAATAACCAATATAGAATAAGACCAAAGAAAGAAAAACTAAGAAGCGTTTCAAATATCTTTAATCTCCAATGTGCATTTCCTTTTGGAAATTTTTCTAATACTTCGATCCAAATAATTAGAGTAATAGACATAAAAATAAAAGATAGTGCATATCCAAATGTTTTGAATTGTAGGTTTGCTGTAAATACAGTGAGAGCTGTGAAAATACCAAGCACACTGATAAGTTTTTGATTTGATTCAATAAAGTTATCTAATCGATTCTTCTCAATAATATTAGAATCTTTTTCTATTTTCTTTAAATCATTCAATTGTAGCTAAAAAATATATCTAGAAAATATAGCTTAACGCCGTGTTATCCCGACTTGTCGGGACAATTTGTTAAAACACAATGGCAACACAGCCGTATAAATTATTTTGAATATCTACCCCGCCAATAGCAGGGAAAGATTTCCATTTACTTTTACTAAAGTAAAATTAACTCTTTTATTATTTAAAACTTCAACTCCAAAGAATGATTACTCTTTTTGAGCATTGGATTTTTATGCTCTTTCCAAAAATACTTAATATTTAATTATCTCTTTCCTTCGTATTCACTATCTATTGGTCGTCAAAAGGTGTTGGTTAGGTTTAATTTGATATCTTTTCATTTAATGATCTTGTATTTCCCAACAATTTTTTAAGCGCAATTTGTATCGCATCATTAACTGTTACTTCAGCACTTGGACGTTCAATGTAATTATCACCACGCATTGTATTGTGTGAAATAGAAATTAATTTATCACCTTCGTTATTAAACAATGTTATTAGTGATTCCGAATGATATTCGCTTGCCACAGGGATAAAAGCGATTGTATAATCAACATTCATAAATCTTGAATCCACAATAAGAATTGCATCAAAATGCTTTTTATTTGAAATATCAGAAAGACTATTCTTGTCTAATTTTGACCTTTGGAAATCTTTTGAATCTTCTAATTCAATAAATTGAAAATCAGTATTCTCAAGAAAACTTTCTTTTATTGCAGATTCAGAAACAGATTTTATAGTTGGGCAAATCTTAATATTTGTTGAATCAGTGACTAAATTGATTACACCAATATTTTTTATCACAATATTATTTTTTGTAGCACGATAAAGAGTTTTAGTTCCAATTGAAGAACAACCAGTAAAAAGGAATGCGATAACAACAAGAAAGTGAATGGATCTCATTTTATTACTTTCAAATATTTTATTAAACCTAACGACGTGTTCTCCAAATAGTATCGGGACAAGTTATTAAAACACAACGCCGTAATTATTTTTATTTATGGCTTAGCCATCACTATGTGAAAGATTTTCTGATGTGTTTATTTTTATAAAACATTTTTATTTATTAAAATTTTGGCATAGCCATCACTACGTGAAAAGAACTTTTTTGGCAATCCGTAACAACGGATTGAATAATATTTTTATATCCTCTTGCCTGTCCCGTTTTGCGGGGACTTTGTACTTATTAAAGAGGTTAGGCAGTTTTTTATTTTATTGACCAACCAATTCTAATCGCTGCTGTTAAACTAAAAAAATTACGACTACCGTGACTAAAAGGTTTATTATATGGAAATTCGCCTTCGATAAAAGATAATGGATAACCACTTATCGTTCTACTTGTAATATACCGCCAAACAATTCCAATTGAAAAGTCTGAAACAAAACCAGAAACGGAAATATTTTGATAACCATATTTCAAATGTAATGCACATTCATTTCTATAAACAGAATATTTTTCAATGAAGCTATATATTTCTTCATCTACAGCTAAATATGCCCAATGATGATTTTTAGCATCTAAATAACGATATAGAAAATCTATGCTGAAATATTGCCCAACGTAATTGGCTTCCTCTTTATCAATATATTTTCTTATTTCAGTTTCAAAAGCAAATCCACTTGAATTATCAAGATTAATAGAAAGAATATCTGGTTTTCTGTCAATATGTAACGAGTATCCTAATTCTGAATTTATTGATAAATCTTCTGATAAACCTTTTTCAATTCCAAATTGAATTGTTGAACTTTCATATTGAATTCCAGTTATCAAATCTAGCGTGCTAAATTTTAAAATATAATCGTGCGAATATTCTTTCTGTTGCGAATAATTAATATTAACACAAAGCAAAAGAAACAATAATATTATTTTTGTCATATTTTTTTTAAAATGTTTAACTGCCTAACGCCGTGTTATCCCGCAAAGCAGTACAAGTTATTAAAACACAATGGCAATGCCACCGTATAAATTATTTATGGCATAGCCATCACTACGTGAAAAGAACTTATTTGGCAATCCGTAACAACGGATTGAACAATATTTCTATATCCTCTTGCCTGTCCCGTTTTATGGTGAAATGTTGTATATTAAAATCATAAATTGCATCTAAAATCAAATTTTAATGAGCTTTGCGATAGTTATGGTAAAATCTGATCTTCTGTCGAATTTGAAAATCTGACGTAGAAATCCGGATGAGTTATTTTTTCAGATGCCCCGGATTGGTCATAAACAGTAATAGATAATCCACTGATAAGAAATTCAGCGTATGTAACGAATACGTCCCGCGGTGCAGATAACGCAGGTGGATATAAACCGAACTGTTCGATCATGTATAGATAGTTCAAACCATTTGTACACGGCTTAACTGCCTCCCCAAAAACATCCCCATCATTTACAATTCCTCCATCTGTCAGAAGATTGTAAGTGAGATATACATAATAGTATCCGTCAATACCAATCTTCCATAGTTGATAGAAATTATTTTTTCAGACTTTTATAGTAAAAGATTTTCCAGATTTTGAAAACTTACCATAATAAACCTTTACATATTTGTGTATTCTGACCCGTTATTATACTTTTTGTCCATAAATACCAAGTATCATCAAGATTTGAATATTGAGAATAGGATTAAATCACCATTAGGGACCAATTTGGAAATATTTTCATCATCAAGATTAGATGTAACTTGAGTTTTTGCATATCCAACATCGGTACTCATATAGTAAATATCAAAATTACCATTTAAATTCGAAGCAAAACAAAAACTTTTACCATCACTTGAAAAACAGGGATATAATTCTGAAGCTTTATGTTTCAGTTTTTCTTAATATCACTTTTAGATGTAATGCTATTTTTAAATAAATATTGGGATCACCATCTCTCTCAGAAACAAATAAAATCTTTAAACCATCAGAAGACTTTACAGGATCATAATTATCTCCTTCCCCCCTCTGTTATAGCAGTTAAATTTTTAAAATATTTCGCCTTCACTAACTAGTGTGGCCCAACAGCACAGGATATAAGAGTAATTGAGCATAGAAGAATTCCAATGTAGAGCTTTTTCATTTTATACCTCATTAGTTTTTAGATTTGATAATTTTGCTTACGTATAACGACGTGTTATCCCGACTTATCGGAACAAGTTATTAAAACACAATGGCAACACCACCGAATAAATTATTTTATTAATCCCGAATTTAGCGGGGATAGATTTCCTTTTCATTTTTACTTTTGTAAAAATATTCATTTATCTCCCAAAACTTATAAACTTCCACTATCTGTTTCTACTAGTAAATCATAAGCTATAGGTCGTCAATTGCAGCATATTATATGCGATTTAAGATTTATAATTTAATGTGTTTTCCAATGTCGTCTTAAATTCGTTTTCATTTTCGTAGTTATAAAATGGAACGGCTGTTTATCAAATAAGTGTCCGTGTGAATTTGGATAGTCTTTTGTTCCAATTCTGATTTCTTTCAATAAGTCTTCTTTCCATTTATCTTATGACCTATTAATTGATTCCCTTTAGGCTCAATGAAAACCTGAAAAGTCATTTGTTCTTCGTCACACTGTTTGCAGAACAATAAAGTCAGGTTCAAAAGCTCTTCCTAGTTTGTCGAAGATTTTTATTTCTCTTTCGTTACGGATTAAATAAATGTTCTCAAACTTATGATTCAGTCCTTCAAATCGTCTTGAAAACAGTTCAACAAATTTCTTTTCTTTTCACTTGTTCCTAGTTGGCATTATAAACATACCAAGGCTCGTTGGCTACTAATGTTTCTGTCCGCTTGCACGTTCATCATATTTATTTACCCTAATTGGTTTATCTTTAAAAACTTCGTGAATTGGAGCTTTTGATAAATTCCGAACCTTCGTATTCTGTTGAATTACTCTTTATGTCAGCTTCTATGCTTTGCAATAAGCCATTTAAGGCTTGCAAAGAATCGAAGTGGCTGATTTCTTTCAGTCGGTTTGAAGTTCCGCTAAATGTAATTTCCAAACCTGCTAAATAGTCTGGACTATCAATGAAGTTTGAAAGCGAACCTACACTTGGGAAGTAATGCGATAAACTGTCGAAGTAGAAAAACGGGTTTTGGCTTAATGCAAAACGGATTGTATTTTTAGAAATTTCGGTCAGCTTTATATCCTTGGTTTTTGATTACTTCTGTTTCGGTAGTTTCAGCTTCGGCAAAAGCACCTGACATTCTTCCAACTCCTGAAGATAAAGTTTGTAGGTAGTTGGTTTTCTTAACTACTAAATCAGCAAATGATTTTTATGTTGTCATAGCTCTTGGGAATTTTCTTATTGAAGAAAACGAGTCCCTCGCGGTAAAAATCTTCTTTTTTAAATTCTAACTTTAAAGTAAGTTGTTTAGTAACGAGGTTTTCGTCATCTTCATAAATACCCGAATCCACAAGAGCTTTTTTCAATTCTGATATGTAGCGACTATCTTCTTTTGTGTGGTAATACAATTCTTCTAGTGTCTTTAAGTCGTTGGCGATATCATCATCAAATTTTCGAGTAAACTTGTCTTGTCCTTCCTCTAAAGCAAATGGATAATATCTTGCGCCTCTGCCGATAAGCTGCGCTTCTGAAAGAGTTGTTTTGCCTGGTTTGTTTTCTCTTCCGTCTCTACCTTCGTAAAGTCGAACGATGTCAAACAAATTTAAAACGTCCCAACCTTCATTCAGTTTCTGAACGGCAAAAACAGCACGAATGGGATTGTTTTCATCTTCTAATGTATTGAGCAATATTTGGTTTTGTTCGGCTTCTGCGTCATTGTTGGCGCTCAGGCAATTTTCAAATCTGAAATTGGCTTGAATGCGTTTTACAATTTCATTGACTGAAATGCCTTTGGATTCAAAAAATCGGAAAGCCTTTTGAACAATAGGAACGGTAGAAGTCTTTTGAATTTTATCCACCATCGCCACAGAAAAATTATCAATCAGTTTGTGAAAGTTCTCTTTGTTTTGCTCCGATTCTTTAATTGTCTTTTTGGCTTTAAATAGAATTACAGGCTTCAAATTGATATTGAGTGAAGTAGCCAATTCCTGCCGATACAAGTTTAAAATCAAAGCCTGAATGATTCTCTCTTGCTCGTCATACAAAGAACGGATAAGGTTGATTTCTTTGGAATATTTATCTTTCCGAAACTCTGCAAGGTCGTATTTGAAAATTACCTTATCTTGGTAGTGTTTTATTAATTCCGCAGTATCGGTGTCAATCGTTGCCGTAAACTCCAATAAGATATTTTCAAAATTTGAATCGTGAATTTTCTTTACGGTGTCTTCCCAACTTCCAAACATATTGCCCGATTTTGTACCTGCTACCAAGTGGTGAGCTTCATCAGCAATCAAAACCAATTTCTTGTCCTTAAAGTCTTCATAAGTTAAGCTGTTTTCTTTTGTGTTGTTCAGGTCGATATGAAGCTGTTGAATCGTTGTAAACTTCAAATTGATATTCTGGGTGTCGGATTCTTCAAAGTTGTCAATCTCTTTGATTAGCGCTTCTTTCCGTCAATCACAATTTTGTCGTTGAACAAATATTTTGAAGCCTGCGGATTCAGAAAATTGTCTTTGGTTTTCTGAATGATATTGTTGCTGTTGACAAAAAACAAAAAGTTGCGATAACCTTTTTGGTAAAGGTGCAACATCAAACCTGCCATTATTAAAGTCTTTCCGCTTCCTGTTGCCATATTATAGAGCAAGTGGTAGGGTTTTGTGGCTTCTCTTCAAATCTTCTTGGTCTAAGTATATGTATCGCTTAAAATGCTTCAATCTGATAAGGACGCTGACCAAATCCGGGCTTTAAATTGTCGCTAATCCATTTGGTAAATCAAATTGTGCTAAAAGCTCTTTTACCAAATGGATTATTAAATATTTCGTGTAGAAATGCCATTTGCTTACTTCAATTTGGTAAAAATCTTTGGGTTACTTTCTTTTCGGCTTCGGTACAAGCAAAGTCGGAATCATTGAGCGAAGAAAGATTGACATACAATTGGTTTTTGTCTAACAGTTCGCAAAGGTGCTGTTTCTGCTCGGCAAGGCTCAGGGCTTTAAATTCTTCAAAATGCTCGTCTTGTTTCTTAATGTCCACACTGTAATTCAAGAACCTTTTAGCTTTCATCTGTTCCCAAACTTTCAAAATTGCTTTGGTGTCTTTGCCTTCTTCAATCTGTTCAATAAAAGACTGATTGTATTTTTTGAGTTCGATGTAAACAAGTTCGCCACCACCTTGCCAATTATTCTGAACTAATTCCACTAGAATCACCGTTTATAACATTTTTAAGTCTTTGCACACTATCTTCTCCACCATGGTTTAACTGTTCTATTCCAATAAATTTTCGATTCAATTTATAGCAACTGCCGCTGTGGTTCCGCTCCCTAAATGATAATCTAAATCACATCACCAGGACTGGTGCTCATTTCTATAATTCTTTGAATCAACTTTTCAGGTTTTTTCCCACGTTTAAGGTTAACATTCCCTTCGTTTGCAATCCCTGTTACAGGAATCTCATCGTGTGTCCAAAAATCATTCATAGTTGCAAGACGAAATACCTTACCGTCTTCAACTTCTGCATAATCTTTTAAGAACAGAAGTATGCCGCCATTAATATAAAACGATTTGATTGATTCACCTTTGCTTTTGCCAGATGTTGGAGTGTATTCAACTGAATACAATTTTTCAGGTTCTAATTCGGATAATATTTTTTTGTTGTAAGGAGCTTTCTTTTTGTTGTGCAGCTTCCTAACTAAATGCTCAAAGTCATTTAACCTTTCTTGATTGCTTACTTGACTTGGTATTCTTTTATATTCATATGCAGTATGCTTAAAAATCTTAATCGTATTTCCTCTGCTATCCTTAATTTCTTTTGCAAGTTTTCTCGTTCCTTCGCTTTTTAGAAGAAATGTATACTGACTTAACGCTTTTTCTGTAGCCTCAACCCTTTTTTTTAATAAAGTTGTTTGACGGCTTAATGTTTTTGAGTAGCATAATATATACTCAGTAGAGTTAATAATAAATGACGTGCCCTGTCCTAAAGCACTTCTTCCTTCGGAAGTTCTTTGCCAAGTAATCTGGGCAACAAACTTCTTTTTCAGTGAAAATATCGTCCATTAATGCCTTCTTAAATAAGCTGCCCATCTTCATTGGTTTGAACATATATAAGTCCGTCACAGTTAACAGTTGAAAAGCGATTTCTAACCTGTTCTTCATAAACGAAAGCCAGGGAAAGCTTGAAGTTACTATTGTAAGCAAAAGCATCATTGCTTGTTTTTCTTTAAAATAATAAGGTGGGTCTATATAAATTAGTTTTATATCCTGCAAAATCTTCTTTCAGCGTATGCAAGGCTAAAAGATTGTTGCCTTTAATAATTAAATTGTCGGTTATAGTTCCGTTTTGTTTCGGTTAAATTTGTCAAGTGGTTTTTCTCCTTTTTTATCAATTCGTTGGACATTGGTCAAAACCTTTGGCTCTAATAGTTGGGTAATTTCGTCTTGTGCTAAAATTTCATTAAAGAAAATTTCTTCCCGTTTATCTTCTTCACGGCTTTGTCCTGCCTTCCAAAATGCAGTCCTTAAATGGCCACACTAAGGCAACTTCGTTGCGTTGTTTCAGGTATTTGCCGTCAATGGTCAATCAACTTTGTTTTGTATTGCGTGTAGCTGTATCATTCAGGTAGTTTTTCTGTTCCAAAAACTGCACAAACAAGTTTTGGTTAAAAACCAAGGTGCCTTTCACGGTTACAAAAAACTTGGCTTTCAGTTCTGCATTATCTAGTAACAGTCCAATAAGTTCTTCGTCAAAATTCTGAGCTTTGTTCAGCACTACCCATTTTTTCAGTTCTCCATTGTCTGTCACGAAGTTGGGTTCTTTTTTGAGTTGAGTATCTAATATTTTAAATAATTTCATTAATGTTTTTCCAATTTTTCCGGAAGCTTATTGTCCACCAATATATAAAGTGCTTACTCACAAAAACATCCTCATTTGTTTGGTTAAACTTATTAACTGCTTTAGCCAATGTCAAATAATTCTTAAATGTTTTTTGATTATTTTATTTCCTGATTTGTTCAGCCCTGTTCCTGCCGGCGTGTGTTGCAGGTTGGTTAAAAAATACCTGTAAATTTTTCCCGGCGGAAGTAAGATTTTCCTCTCCCCCGCCTATGCCGTTTATAAAATAGTCTACCCGTACGGAATAGTGTATTCCTTGGAACCCCTAGGCTATTTCACATTCCTCCTAGGCTATTTCACATTCTTCCTAGGCTATTTCACATTCTTCCTAGGTTATTTATCAAGTCTCCTAGGCTATTTTTAAATCCTCCTAGGCTATTTATAAAGATGCGTAGGTTATTTCTCATCAAGCCTAGGCGAGGGCTAAAACTTCCTAGGCTTTTTGTCAGTTGTTGTAGGTTTTTCTTGAACTAGCCTAGGCGAGTCGGGAATATTCCTAGGCTTATTTTCAACTTTTCCCCCCATCCTTGCAAATAATCTTTGTTTTTTCTCTAAAATCAAAATTTCTTATAAAAATAGAGATTGGGTAGAAAATAAAATTAAGCCTGGTGTAGCAATTGCAGCATCGTTCAGCTATCACCGGCGACTGTTTTTGTCAAATAATTCTTAAAACTTTTTTAAATTATTTTTTTACAAGCGCGGTAAAATCCTTGTGTTTAGAGTAATTAATATATAGGTCCGTAATTCTTTTTAACGCGGCTGTCTCAAAAGTCTAATTTTGTCAGTCTGAGCTTGTCGAAGACTTATGGCAATGCCATAGTGAATTCACACTTCGACGGGCTCAGTGTGACAGTAAAAATTACTTTTGAGACAGCCTCTACTTTCACATGCGCTCCTATTGTACACCTATTGCTTACCTATTATACTCCTATTATACTCAGGTCTTTGACTCCAAATAAAAACCCCACTTAATTATTTAGTGGGGTTATTAAATAAACCAATAGAAAAGTATTGGAGAATTATTTGATTAAGATCATTTTCCTCGTTTGACTAAAACTACCAGCCTTCAATTGATAAAAATAAATTCCCGAGCTTAATTGTACATTGTTAACTGTAAATTGTACATTGTATTTGCCTGCCTGTTTATATTCATTCACTAATGTGACAACTTCATTCCCAAGAATATCATATACTTTCAAAGTTTGCCAACTGCCAACTGGCGACTGCCAACTGATTTTAGTGCTTGGATTAAACGGGTTGGGGTAGTTCTGTGAGAGTAAAAATTCTGTCGGCACTTCATCAATACGTTCTTCTTCAACAAATGAAACACCTCCATTTGTTGTGTGAAGAATTGCTCCATTATCACCAACAGCCCAGCCGTTATTTAAATCAGCAAACTGAACTGAATATAAAACGGTGTCTGCTCCAACTGTAGTAGGATTCCAATTTATTCCCCCATCCAAGGTATTTAATATTATTCCCGAAGAGGTACTTCCATCATAACCAGAAGCCCAGCCGAAATTATAATCTGAAAAATGAATCGAGTACAATTGGTAGCTTGTCCCTGTAATTTGTGGAGACCAGTTAACACCTCCATCAGTCGTTTTAAGAATTATTCCAGCTCCAGCAGCCCAGCCGTTATTTGAATCGGTAAAATGAATTGATAACAACCAATTCCCGTTCCATTGATTTGTCCAATTTGTTCCTCCATCTGTGGTCTTAATAATTACTCCAAAGTAATTACTACCATTGTAATCAATACCAGCTGCACACCCATTATTTTCATCTGTAAAATAAATTGATTCAACACTTTTAGGAAAAACTCCTTGTAGAAATATCCAGTTGGTTCCGCCATTTGTAGTTTTTAAAATTGTATTATCTTCACCTGAAATCCATCCTGTACTGGAATTGATAAAGTAAACTGAATAAAGTGGATCGGTTACCCCGCTTATTTGTGTTGACCAGTTTGTTCCTCCATTAGTTGTTTTGAAAATTTTCCCATTGTTGCCAACTATCCATCCTGTATTTGAATCGATGAAATAATCTGAATTCAATCTATCACTCCCTGCACCAGTCAGCGAAACCCAGCTTGTTCCACCATCAGTTGTTTTAATAATAGTTCCTGCCTCACCAACAGCAATGGCTGTGTTTTCATCAATCAGTTGCACATCATTCAGTGTCTGACCTTGCGGAAGCGGGTTTTGCCAGAACCATCCGCTCTGTGCCACCATTTTATTTGAGAGCAGATTAAAGACAACAAATATCATGATGACTAATAATGAAATCTTTTTCATAACTAACTCCTATCTAACGATGTTTAAGAGAAAATTTTTAAGGTTCTGTATTTTCAATTTTTCTAGTTTAATAAAATCATCTTTTTAGTTTCAACAAAACTTCCTGCATTAATTGTATAGAAATAAACTCCGCTCGGCAGTCCGCCTGCGAGGTATGCTGCATACCAGGTTATCTCTTTCCACCAAAGAAGAACCCACCAATTCTAACTCCTATGTAGTTATTACTCACAGTGCTGTTGCTGAACTCGATTGTTGATGAATGAATGAGATTATATTCCAATGCCAGGGTGAAATGACTGAAATCAAAACCTATCCGTAGATAAAATCCCAATTTTGATCCACCCGCAACGTTTCCTGATGCTACTAAATCAATAGTCTCATACCTTTTAGACAAATTATAGATTCCCAGACCAGCACCGACAAATGTTCTGAATTGCTCAGTATTCAGATAATACTGACCATTGACCGTGTACGATAAAGCCGAGTTTCCTTCATCACCATGCCGTATGAATGCTGCACCTTCAATGCGTATGCCAACAGCCAGGTTATCTATTACGCGATAGGCTGGCTCAAAAGTGGCTAAGATTCCACCGTTGGAACCTACTGCACCTGCATAGCCCAATCCAAGTCCAAGCTTGAACTTATCATAATCCTGGGCATTAACAACAGATGTTAGTATTAAGCTGACAAATAAAAAAATGAATACTCTTTTCATAATACCTTCCAAATTTTACAACAATAATTAATTTTACCAACTAAATATTCTTTTAATAAAATTATACAAACTAACTTCCCGATTTTATTTCATTAGAATCATATTCCTTGTTTCAACAAATGAACCCGATTGTAGTTTGTAGAAATAAATTCCTGATGATAACTTTGAAGCATCAAACTTAACTTCATAACTTCCTGCAGGTTTTTCTTCGTTCACTAATGTTGTAACTTCCTTTCCAAGAACATCATAAACTTTAAGCGAAACAAGTTGCCTACTGCTTATTGCATACTTTATACTTGTGCTTGGATTAAATGGATTAGGATAGTTTTGGCTTAAATAATATTCAACAGGTATTGTGACTTCCGCTTCCACAATATCTGAATATTCAAAAGTTCCATCAAAGTCAATTTGTTTTAACCGGTATTTATAAATTCCTGCTTCAAGATTTTCATCTCTGAATGAGTAAGATTTTGGTTCTGTTGTTGTCCCGCTTCCTTCTACGAAATCAATTACAGTCCAGTCACTACCAAATAATTTTTCAACCTCAAATCCACGATTATTTGTTTCCGTAGAAGTTGTCCAGTTTAAGGTAATATTTTCATTACTCACACTAATTGTAAAAGAAGTTAATTCAACAGGAACTATTTCGTAGCCGTTGTCAAATGCAAATACTGAGAGTTGACCCTGGAGAGGTGATATCAAGGTTGTCATTCCGGTATTCGGGTCCATTGTTCTAAATTCGCCACCATTAGTATTATTATTAAAAGCAGCCAGATAAATTATGCCTGTTTCTATATCTATATCCATATCCTGCCCATATTGAGCGTTAAATCCGATTGGACCCAATATAGAAAATACACCAGTTACCGGATTAAATGTATAAGCATTGTTGTTGGGCATGAGGTCATAACCATATCCAATCCCACTGGAATTAATTGCAATGGCAATCATGGGACTACCAGAAACAATGCTTGAAACAAGTGTAGCAGTTAGTGTGTTAATATCGATTTTATATAAATAATTCGTTGAGCCAAAATAGCTGCAAATGTAGTTTGAGTCGTTTACAACATTATAGGCTAATCCATTGGCTGAAGTAACACCAAGACCTGAAATAGTACCAAGTATTGTTACATTACCATTACTTGTATCCAACTTACTTAATGAACTTGGTGAACCAGAATTAAGAATATAAAAATTTCCGTCGCCGCCTTGCACACCAGCTGAAGCAAAAGTTGGTGGTGCCCAGAAAGCAAGATCTCCACCAGAACAACCTCCACCGAGTGAAAATCTCCCTAACATGGAAGTGGTTGCATTATAATAGTATGCATAACGACATTGAGTAATTGATTCATTCTTAAATTTTAAATGAGAAACATTTGAGACTTGCTTCAAACCTTGTGCTTTTCCTGTACTAATGGAATTACTCTGAGCATAGTCAGCAGATAAAAAACAAAATACAATTGGTAAAGCCAAACAAATAGAAAGTAAGTCTGTTTTCATTTTAAATCTCTTTTATTTTATAAAAAAAAAAAGTATTTTACAAGTTCCACAATAACTATTACGCCGTTGCTTATTTCATATTCTGATTATCCATAGAATATGATCTTACTCCATATTAAATTTCTATCGAATTAATAGAAAGTCTTCTACTTGATCAAAATCATTTTTTTAGTCTTAACAAAAGAACCGGCTTGCAGTTTGTAAAAATAAATTCCGCTTGATAATCCATCTGATGAAAATTCAACCTCGTATTTTCCTGCAGGTTTTTCTTCGTTTACTAATGTTGCAACTTCCTTTCCAAGAATATCATAAACTTTAATGTTTGATGATCACCCTTCGACAGGCAGCGACAGGGAACTGATAAATTATTGTAGTAGGATTAAATGGATTGGGATAGTTCTGTGATAAGGTAAATTCTATTTCATCTTTTAGTTCAACATCTACAATTTGTGAATATTCATAGCTGCCGTTATAATCTATTTGCCTCAACCTATAAGAATATTTGCCCGGTAAAATATTTTTATCTGTAAAAGAATATTCAATTATTTCGGTGGATGTACCACTGCCTTTCACAAAACCAATTTCAACAAACTCGTATCCAAATAATCTTCTTTCAATTATAAAACCATTATTATTGATTTCAGAGGAAGTAATCCAATCAAGTTTTACACCGTTACTAATTACTTCTGCCGTAAACGAAGAAAGTTCAACTGGAACCGGAGGGTCCGGCAAAATTAATTTGTATGCACTGCGTCCGTGTGTCCAAACTACAAGCTTTCGTGTGGCAGTATCAAGTGTAAGATCATGACATGGAACTGTTGCGGGAATTCCATCTGCTAGGATACCCCATGATGCACCAAGATTTGTTGTAAAGAAAACTCCATCATCAGTAGCGATGTAAAGTGAGTTATAATCAAGAGGGTCAATGATAACATCATTAATAGGTGCATCAGGAAGATTTCCATTAATCGGGATCCACGTGTTTCCAAAATCACTTGTTCTAAAAATGTGCGCTCCGGCTTCATCAATTTTGTAACCGGATAAAGTAACATAACATACATTAGCAGAATCAAGGTGAATTGTAACACGTGTTACCCAGCGCTCTGGTAACCCATTATTAATTTTTGTCCAGTCAGTTCCGCCATTAGTAGTAACCCAAACATTGGCGTCATCAGTCCCGCAGTAAATTACATTCGGATTTGATTTAGAAACATCAACAGTGGTAATTGTACCGAGATTTACGATATGACCATTTGCTAAGTCAGGACTTATCGGTGTCCAGGATTGCATTCCATTAGTAGATCTATGAATTTTATAAGTTCCGCAGTAAAGTGTAGCCGGATTATTTTTGTCCATTACAAAAGGAGTCATCCAGTTAGTATATGAAAGGTCTAACCCCGAGGTAGCACTTAAGAAAGTATTCCCCCCATCAGTTGATCGCCCTAAGCCGCCATACTGTGAAGATGCATAAATTTTATTTTGATTTTGATAATCAACTAAACAGTAAAAACCATCTCCGCCATAAATAACCTGCCAGTTGTTTAGGCTTCCGCTGATAGTTCTAATCGTGCTGTTATCCTGAGTGCCTCCTAAAATATCTTCGGGGTTACCCGGATTTATTTCCCCGGCGTAGAATTGACTTATCGGAAGCGTTTCACTTGAATTCCATATTGCCCCGCCGTTAGTCGAATAATCTATTCCTCCATCATTTCCAATCACAGCGTAATTTGGATTTGACAAACTAAAAGCCATTGCATGATGATCTACATAGGAATCATTAACAAAATTAAATGAGGTTCCTCCATTAGTTGATTGCATCATGTCTAATCCTCCGCAATAAACAATTTCCTGATTTGTAGGATGCACTCTGCAAATCCTATTAAACCAGGCATAATTACTTGAGTTTGCAACAGAAGAATTTTTTAATGTCCATGATACCCCGCCGTCAGTTGATTTGTATAATCCTCTGCTGTTACCGTTTGCGTAAGCAGTAAGCGCATAAATTATATCGGGATTGGATTTGGAAATATCCATTGATATTCTGCCAAGGTCTGAGCTGTTGGAAGGAAAACCACCATTAACGACTGTCCAGTTGATACCGGAGTCGGTCGATACATACAATGCAGTTTTTGGTCCGCCATATTTTATAAAATCTTCTCTTCTCATTCTTTCCCAGCTTGCCGCAAAAACTTTAGAAGGATTATTAGGATCAATCACTACATCAACGACACCTACTGAATCTCCGAGATAGATAACATTATCCCATGTAATTCCGCCGTCTGTAGATTTAAATAACCCTCGCTGATCATTCTTTTTTCGTAAGGCACCAAGTGCGGCGACATAAATTTCATTTGTGTTGAAAGGATTGATTGCAATTCTTCCGATGCTGTTTGTTTCTCCAAGTCCGGTATAATTCCACGTCTCTCCCGCATCAGTAGATTTATAAATACCTGTTCCGGGATAATAACTTCTTAATGAGTTAGCCTCCCCTGTTCCGCAGTAAATTATATTTGGATTAACCGGATCAATTGCAACATCGCCTATCGAAGTTGTATTTGTGTTATCAAAAACAGGCGTATAAGATTGACAGAAGTTTTCAGATTTCCATACCCCTCCGTTTGCTGTTCCCACATAAACTATCTGCGGATTAGTCGGGTGGATAGCGACTGTAGTAATTCTACCTTCTATGTTTGTGGGACCTGCTGACTCCCAAACCAAAGTCTGTCCAAATTTAACAGCAGATGTATTATGCATATTCAACTTAACATATTCAATTGCCTTTAATCTTTCTTCATTCGGGATTTCATCAAAAGGATAAGCACGCTGTCGTTCGAACCAATCATCCGCAGGAACAAAAGAAGGCAGTTTTGCTTTTTCGGAAGTTAGATCTGAATTCAGATAAAAGCTGATTGCAGCAGACAAAACGATTATGGAAAAAACAATTAAACGTTTCATATTATTTCTCAATTTTTAGATTAATATAAATTCAGTGCTGTAATTTATATTTTTTACTTTATTAATATCATCTTTTTGGTCTGAACAAAATCACCAGCACGTAATTGGTAATAATAAACTCCGCTTGCCAAAAGCAGATCCATCGAACTTTGCTTCATAAGTGCCTGCTGGTTTGTATTCATTCACAAGCGTAGCAACTTCGTTCCCTAAAACATCAAACACTTTAAGAGTTTGCCAACTGCTAACTGGCGACTGCCAACTGATTTTAGTGCTTGGATTAAATGGATTGGGGTAGTTCTGTTCAAGTGTAAATTCTAATGGTGATGTTATTTCAATTTCAACCGTGTTTGAGTATTCAAAAGTTCCATCAAAGTCAATTTGTTTTAATCTGTACTGATATTTTCCTGCAGAAAGATTTTCATCAGTAAAAGAATAACTCTTTGGTTCGGTGGTTGTACCAAACCCGGGAACAAAACCGATAACCTGCCAATCCTTTTGACTTTTAACGTTTGACAATTCAATCCTCTGCATTTCAAACCCGCTGTTATTTGTCTCTGTTGCAGTTTGCCAGTTAAGAGAAATAAAAGTTACTTTCAACAAATGCTGACAAAGACATCAGGCTAACGGGAATAACAACGTCCTGAGAAAGTTTAATCACCCATACGTCTTTTGCCCCATTCCCAAAAGATGATGTTGACCCGGAAATAATATACCCGCCATCAAACGTTTTTTTTATCGACCTGGCTTCATCATCATCAGTCCCGCCAATAGTCATAGTCCAGATTTCTTCACCTAAAGAATCAGTACGAACAATGTAAACATCTTTTCCACCCGAACCAAAAGATTCCGTAGAGCCGGCAATTATAAATCCGCGATCATTAGTTTCTAAAACAGAGTAACCGATATCTGCAGAATCGCCACCGAATGATTTTAGCCATTTCATTGTACCATTTTTATCATATTTTATTAAGAGGATATCGCTTGGTTGAGAAGTCGAATAACCAGTAACTATATAAGAAGAATCATAAGTCGCATCAATCGAATAAGCAGCGGCACCCATTGAGTAGCGGTTATACATCTCCGGCCGCAGGCTGTTTTTTGTTAAGAGTAAAACCCAGCCTGCGTCTTTTACTCCTGCAACAGCATAGCCATCAAGTCCGTGTCTTCTTATAATGGAATATCCGTAGTCATAATCTGTACTTGACCAGCCAATACCGTCGGTTCCCGAACTACTATATGACTTTATTAAAAATATCGGTGGGGTTCCAAGTGAGATATCACCTACGGCGACATAAGTTAAAAGTTCGTTCTCCATTACGGAGTAAAAAGATTCATTATCTCCATCTAAGCCAGTTTTGTTGTCCCATAGAAAATTTCCATCGCCATCAGTTTTAAGTATATAGCAAGCTTCATGCCTGGGTATATCCCAAGCTGAACCCGCAACCACAAACGCATCATCAGAAGTCTCAATTATGGAACGCCCGATATCATCATGGTTATCAAAATCGAATGATTTCATCCATAATGAATCACCATTTTCATCAAGCCTTAACAATAGTATATCTTTCTGAAAATGATCAATTTCATAAAATCTTATGTATCCGGTAATAGCAAATCCATGATC
Organism: Ignavibacteriales bacterium; assembly: GCA_016709155.1. NCBI lineage: Bacteria > Pseudomonadati > Ignavibacteriota > Ignavibacteria > Ignavibacteriales > Ignavibacteriales bacterium. Next base: position 164,324 of record JADJEI010000006.1, read on the forward strand.
TCCTGTCTCTGTAATAGAAAGTCCCTCATCATCCCAGATATTCCCGAACGTTTTTGCCCAAACGATAAACAATCCATCAGATTGGATCGTGAAGTAATTATCGCTTTCATCAAAAGCACTTGAATCAGTTACGTTGCTTATTCGAATCTTACAAACTGTGGAATTAAGTGACGGCACATTCCATAAATAATTACCAGTACTTGGTGTCGAAGAAATTATTGTATTCCAACTTGTACCTCCATTAGATGTAAATTCAATTTTCACATCTGAAATTTCATAACTGCTCCATTCAATAGATTTGGAAGTATTCGACTGCCACTGTTCCCCTCCATTTGGAGCTAATATTTTTATAGGCGGAATTAGTCTAAGAATTTTACCGTTGTCGCCGCAAATCCATACTAAGTTATTCGACAATGAAAATATAGAATTTAACGATTGATATATTGTGCTTTGTGTAACGCTCCAAAATTCCCGCTGTCTGTTGTATGTAATATTATTCCGCTATCTCCGACAGCCCAGCCTGATGCCTTATTGACAAAACTAATTGAATACAGATTATTTATTGAAGAAGATTGTTGCAGGCTCCAATGACGACCTCTATCAGTTGTATAAAATACTTTTCCATCATCACAGCTTATCCACCCTGTAAATTGATCATAAAAAAATAAATCATTTAGTGAATTACCTGCATCAATGGTTTTCTGCACCCATGTATCCCCAGCATTCTCAGTAACTAATAAAATCCCATCTTTTGTTATTGCCCATCCTTTATAAACGTCTAACATATAAATATCGTTTATTATACTTTTTGACCCGGTTACTTGAGGGATCCATTCAATTCCCCCATTTGTTGTTTTAAATATAACACCAAGATCAGACCCCATCATCCAGTTTGCTCATCAATAAAAAAAATAGATTTAAATGAGTAATCAGTACTCTCATTATTATTATTGAACCAAGCAATTTTTAGTGGATCGGAAGATTTCGTAATCAAATCAAGGTCTCCATCTTCTTCCCGGTCAGAGACTTGGATAACTAATGGAAGTTCAGTAGTAGTTGAGATCATTTTTTTAGTGCTAAACAAATCAGAGCCCAGGTTTTCATACCAAACAATGTAATCCAAAGAGTAAGAAGTGGATATGATATCGTTATCGTTATCATTATCCATATCTGCCGCTGTTATGTATCGCGGACCAACAAAGTAACCATCTATTATTATTTCATCGGTAAACACACCATCCCCAAGATTTTTATACCACGAAATATCATTATCCCCCTGTGCAGCAGAAGTTATGTCAGGTAGTCCGTCATTATTAAAATCGGTGACAAACACATGCCAAACGCCAACGGAACCTGAAGTGATGATGGTAGCAGGGCTAAACACACCACTACCAATATTTTCATAATAAAAAATTTTATTGCTGAAGTAGGCTCCGCATATTAGATCTTCATCACCGTCTAAATCAAAATCAGTGGCAAAAATTGTTCTAGGAGTATTAATAGAATTTGAGATTAGAATTTCATCACTAAACTGGGAGTTACCAAGATATTTAAACCAGGATAACCTGCTTGGGTAATCAGAACCAACAATAATATCAGACAACCCATCACCATCAACGTCGGCAGGAAAAATTGGTTCAATACCACTAAGAAAGGAAGGAATCAATACGGGTTCAGCAAAATTCATATCCCCGAGGTTTTCGATTAAATATATTTTAGCCGGACTGAAAGAAGCTACATATATGTCTAAATCACCGTCCCCATCAACATCATTTGCAGCAGCAGTATTAGGAATTTGAATTGATTCAGTAATAATTATTTGATCAGAGAAAATACCATTGCCAAGGTTATTATACCAAGTAATCCTATTTCCATATTTTGAAAAAGACAGCAAGTCATCATCTCCATCAGAATCAAAATCATAAAGTCTAATTGAATAAGTATCATCAATAAATCCATCAATTATTTCCTCCGCGTCGAACCTGTTTGAAAAATCTAGTGGACTCCAACTCGTACCAGAATCAGTTGTTTTCAGAACAGTTCGATGGTCACCTGCAATCCATCCTAAATTTTCATTAATAAAATAAATTGAGTTTAGATTGGATTGCGTATTTCCTTCAACCAAATTCCATTCAACGCCGTAATTTTCGGTTGCTATAATTATTCCTGAATCTCCGACTGCAAAACCAGTGCTGTCGTTAATAAAATATAGATCATTTAAATCTTGGTTGATACCGGTATCCACTGTATCCCAAATTTCTTGAGAGAAGCTTGAATACGTGAACAAAATTGAAAATAATACCAGACTAAAAATTTTCATAGCTCATCCTTACTTATTTATTATGTAATTTGGTTTTTACCGTAGATGACTAAAAAATATATTTGATTAAATCGAACTTTCAAAAGAAATAATATTGTCACCCAAAAATTATATCAGCAACAATAATAAAAATATTTATCACAATTTATTTTTATAATAACATTTACCGCGACTGAACAAAATCACCAGCTCGTAATTGATAAAAATAAACTCCGCTTGCCAACTGCCTACTGTTGACTGAAATTCAACTTCATAAGTGCCTGCAGGTTTTATTTCATTTATGAGAGCTGCGACTTCCCTATCCAGTAAATGGTAATTTTTAATTCTACGAATTACTATCGCATAGTCATTTCAATCAAGCGGCAGCTCAATAGTAAATATCGTTCCTGTTTTATCATTTGATATAAATGATACCCTGCCCTTTAAGTACTGCTCTGCTAAAAGTTTTACACTGTAGGTTCCGATTCCACGACCGGCAGCGGCTTTTGTACTGAATGATCGCTGGAATATCTGCAGTTGATAATTATCAGGAATCACACTGTCATTCTTAACATTGAATTGAACTTTGTCATTTTCCCTGGTTGAATATACAACCACATTTCCGTTTGCACCCGTTGCTTCGAGAGCATTTTTAATCAGGTTGCCGATGCAGCGTGTTAAGAGAACAGTATCTGTATTTATAAGAAAATCATCTTTTGCAAAATTACAGACGTAATGTTTGCCCGCACTCAGTTTATGGTCTTTATAAATATTAAATGCCAGGCTGAGTAATTCATTAGTGCTTTTTAATTCTTTATTTACAGGGAGGGTGCCTTGTTCAGCATTTACAAGATCACGCTGCGTCAGAATTTCTTTTACAAGCTGTTCGGAAGAATTATACATCATCGTTTTAAATTCTTTAACCTCATCCAGAGATTCTGAGGCATTTATTATTTCTGAAATTCCCATTACTGCGGTTGCGGTATTTAAAACATCGTGAAAAAATATTCTTTCAAGTACCTTCCTTCTTTTCTCATCCTGAATATCTTCAATTGTAAAAAAAGTAAATCGCTTTTCATCTAATTCAATTATCGAAGTATGAACCCGTAGATCAAGTGGACTTTCAATGTTATTTTTTTTAGTGGTTATCCGGCATTCGTCGGAACAGCTCTGCAAAGTTTCGCGTGTGGATTTATTACATTTACCGGCGCCGCACTCCTCACAAAATTTAGATGTACCGCATCCGGCAGGCATCTCGACTGCATGTATACAATTTACAGCCTCACCGACTCTCCTCCCTTCAATCCTGTCATTTTCATCAGGACTCAAAATGTTTTTAGCTGCCTGGTTGTAAGCGACTATCTGCCTGTTGCTATCAAGTAAAACTGCAGCATTAGGAAGTGCTTCCAGCAGGTTCTTTACGATCGTAAATTTATTAACAAATATTTTTTCTTTCTCTATCTCAGAAAAAGTTGAACGGGTTGGGGTATCAAAGTGGGAAGTGATTTCATCTGCAACGTACATACGATTTCTCCTTATTATTCAAATCTAAAATTTTTAGAAAGAATTAATTATCTATCAAATGATGATAAAACATATTCAATAAACCGAAACATCGTGCTTTAGCTGTTAGCCCTTTTTATTAAAAATATGTTTTATCACTTAAACAACATCCTATATTAAAAATGGCGATGAAATATAATGCGTGCAATAATTAGAAGGAAATTAATGGTTACTTAATTATCTAAGATATTGTGTACTACCCAACCGGCATTTACAGGATTGACTCACATATATTAATTGTTACATTCTATTTTTAATATTATATCGCTAATTGAAGAAATGAGACTCACCCCCCAGTAAGTCTCATTTGATATTTCATTATTCAAGCAATAATCCCATTTAGGGTTTCAGATCAAGTAAATGGATCACTTGATCATTATCATCTTCTTAACTGAAACAAATCCCCCCGCCTTTAATTGATAGAAATAAACTCCTGAGCTTAATTGTAAATTGTCAATTGTAAATTCTACATTGTAAATGCCTGCCGGTTTGTATTCATTAACTAGTGTTGCGACTTCATTTCCAAGAACATCATAAACTTTCAAAGTTTGCCAACTGCCTACTGGCGACTGCCAACTGATTTTAGTGTCTGGGTTAAATGGATTTGGGTAATTCTGATAAAGTGCGAACTTAGTCGGTATTAAATTAACTTCAACTACATCTGAATATTCAAATTGACCATCATTATCAATTTGCTTTAATCTATACTGAAATTTACTCCCACCGATTGGGTTTTTATCTACATAAGAATATTCGCTTGGGGAGTTGCTGTTTCCGTGTCCGTGTACAAATCCTAACTTCTGCCAATCATCTGATATTTTTCTCTCTACCTCGAATCCAAAGTTATTTACTTCAGTTTCGGTTCTCCATATTAATTTAATCGTATTATTAATAATCGAAGCATTAAAAGAGGATAGTTCTACAGGCAGCGGTCCATCACAAAGTGTCCCACCTCCACTATAAATACCATAGATGATCACCTCATCTGCACAGATATCTGCAAATGATCCGACATATATTTCTGTTCCGACATCGTAGACCATTGAACTTTGACCAATAGCCTGAGATGTGATGATTAAAATCAAAATAATTAAAAATATAATTTTCATAATCGATGTTCCAATTATTACTTTGTATCAGTATTTACAATTTCTGAATTGGCTGTACTTTTAATGTTTAATTCGGAAATAAGTTCACTTAAACCATTCATTTGTTCTTTCAAATCTTTTAATGATTGTAATTCTTCTTTAAGCTTCTCGTTTTCTTGTTTAAGTTCCTGAATAGCTTTAACCATGATAGGTAGTAAATTGCCTGGCGTGGCTTCTAATTTGTCTGGATTGGATTTATAAACAAGGTTCAACCACTCAGCGTTATAATATTGTTGAACTTCATCAAGTTCTTGTGCAATAAATCCGGCTGTTAATTTATTTCCCATCTTACTTCCGTCTGACTCATTTTGTTTATACCATTCACGTTTGTCCCAATTGAACTGACGTGGTTTAAGTCTTGAAATGAAATCTAAACCGAGAGATAGATCGTTAATATTTTTTTTGTCCCTTGCATCTGATAGACTTGTAATTGTTGTGATATTACATCTCAGTGCAGATATAAATCCATTACCTAATGTTATTTCATTTGAAACAGAATTACTTGTTGCATCAGCACCCGATCCAATACAAATATTATTATTTCCGGTTTCTATCGTAGTTCCCGCACTACTACCAACTGCAACATTTTCATTACCGGAAGTATTATTAGTTAATGCGTCACTTCCTATTGCTGTGTTTTGACTACCAGTATTGTTTATACTCAAAGAATTTAAACCAAATGCAGAATTATTGTTTCCCTTATTATGGTTTCGCATTGAATAAGGTCCCACAGCAGTATTGCCATAACCAACACTTGAACCATTCTCCATAGTCATGATGCCTATTGCTACATTACTGCTTCCATCTGTGTTTGCAAATAAAGCCCCCAAACCCATTGCTGTATTTTCAGTACCATTCAAATTAGAGTACATTGAATGAAACCCTACGGATGTATTATTTCCACCACCGAGATTACTATTTAGTGAACGATAGCCAACCGCAGTATTACTGTAACATTCTGTACAACTTGATAATGCACTTGAACCTATTGCTGTATTTCCGGTTCCAGCTGTATTTAGGAGCAAAGTGTTGTCTCCAACAGCGGTATTGGTCAATCCTGTGGTTAGTGAATGCATAGAAAAATATCCCACTGCGGTGTTGCTGCTGGATTCTCCTCCTGTTCCATTCATATTTGTATTTCCAGCATTAATCCCAAGAAAAGTGTTACGACCATCTGTACCAATTGGGGAATAATTATGTAAAAAAAGACTTGAATTTTTGTAAATGAATCCAAGTGTAGACCCTTGCAAATCTGCAAGTGAAATTCGTCCATCATCTTGATATAATGAAAAAAATGTAGTAGTGTTATCCTTAATAGAGAACACCCCATTTGAACCAAGAGTATTTGTAATGTCCTGCGGGTATGCTGAGAGAGAGAAAAGAAGAAGTAATAAAAAAGTTGTAAAAGTCTTCATTGTTATATCCTTCCGGGTATTTATTTTTAAATACAAATTATTTGATTAAAACCATTTTTCTTGTTTCAATATAATCTCCCGCTTTAAGTTGATAGAAGTACACTCCTGAGCTTAATTGTAAATTGTTCATTGTAAATTGTACATTGTACATTCCCGTCGGCTTGTATTCATCCACAAGCGTAGCAACATCATTCCCTAAAACATCATAAACCTTCAGAGTTTGCCAACTGCTAACTGGCGACTGCCAACTGATCTTAGTACTTGGATTAAATGGATTTGGGTAATTTTGACCAAGAGTCCAATTGACCGGTAATCCATTGACCTCCCCCTCGATGCCTACACTTACTGCAATTGTATCGGCGATTGAAAAAAGAGTATTCTGAAGCGATGTGAAAGCAATTTCATTTATCGGGTTTACATTGGTCAGGATTATTACTCCGGTTTTATGTAACTCGTCAAGGTTCATTGTAGTTGATACACCATAGTCGCGACCATCGTGATACCAAACCCACCTTCCATCTGGAAAGGCCCAGGTCTGCCAAATCAGACCAAGACCCGCTCCACTCCAATCCGGAGGCCAGAATTCAACTGTCCGCATCAATCTCACAGTGGTGCTATCCAGAACTCTAATATCACCTAACTTGCCAAAATTGATGTTCGCTATTAGCCACTTTGCCAATGAACGTACCGTAGTTCTTAACTCGCCGTCTGGATAACTCGCATATCCGTAGTGACCGTAGTCATGGTAAGAACTTCCGTTCCATGTATAGGGGTGCGCTATAAGCGATACATCAAGGTCCCTAAGGAACCACGCAGTATTTGTCATTCCCAAAGGAATAAAAATACTGTCCCGGCAGTATTGATCAAATGGGATTCCTGATATCACTTCAACCAGATACCCGCAAAGTGACACACCAATATTGCAGTATGACACAAAAGCGCCCGGTGGATAGTTGTCACTAAAATTTTCAGGCGAATAGTGGGACCCTCCTGGAGTAAGATTTCCTATTATGTAATCCTCAAGGGTAATTTGAGGGTCGCTTCCCCAATAGTAAGGGTAGTAACCATCCCTTATTGAGGATGAGTGAGTTAAAAGATGCCGAAATGTGATGGGAGCCCACGCAAAATGGGGATTGCGGATTGGAAATGGAAGATATGCATTTATGCTGTCATCAAGCTGAAATCGCCCTTGTTCCCAGAGTTGCATTAGAGCAGACGCAGTGACAGTTTTCGAAATCGAAGCTAGCATAAATATTGTGCTCGCTTTAACTGAGTCTTGTAGTGCTATATTAGCATATCCATAATAACCTTCCCATGTAATCTTGTCATCTTTAATAATACAGGCTGCAAGCCCAGGAATATGGTAGGTATTCATGAAAGTTTGAAACAAGGAATCAATATTTATTACAGATAATTCACTTAATTTCTGAGAATTATCCTGTTGACTTTTCTTAGTGTAAAACTCTGTTTTGTTTACATCACAAGTGTACGGATTATTATCTCCGGTTGAATTTGGGAAACGAGTAAGGAATCTTTTGTCAGTGCTGCTTTGTTCATTTGTTTGAATCAACTGCGCAAAACAAATTTGTGTTACCAGCAAAAAGAAAAACAAAGTTTGTAGAAATCGTTTCATCTCAATACTCCTTTTTATGGATGATTAAATAATTAATTAATCTAATATCAATTCGAACTCACTCCCGAAACAAGTTCGGGACAAGCTCTAAATCCATCTCTTAATAAGAGAGGGACTTCAACTCCCCTTCTCTCTTCGAAGACCCCGCTTGCGGGGAGAAGGAGTTGGGGGATGAGTTCTTTTTTTTAAAAACATTTATATTCGGGCGAGTCAGAGACTCGCCCCTACTTTTTACTTTATACTTTTATCTTTTTACTTGATTAATATCATCTTCTTCGTCTCCACAAACGAACCCGCTTTAAGTTGATAGAAATAAACTCCTGAGCTTAATTGTAAATTGTCAATTGTAAATTCTACATTGTAAGTGCCTGCCGGTTTTTCTTCATCAACAAGTGTAGCAACTTCATTTCCTAAAACATCATAAACTTTCAAAGTTTGCCAACTGCCTATTGGCGACTGCCAACTGATCTTAGTACTTGGGTTAAATGGGTTAGGATAGTTCTGCTCGAGCGCAAATTCTCTTGGCAGAGGTGTTTCTTCCTCAACTGAAACTAGAATAGGCTCCGCAATGCAGAAGTGATCTACCCAAAGATTATCTGAATCATATCCACCGATACCGCCGTGAAGAATATAATAATTTGCAGCTACATATATTTCTTTAACTGCATAATCTGAAATATCAAAGACATACTCATGCCAGCTGCCAATCGGTCCATCAACTTTGAAGTATGCGATCATATCATCGAAACTACTAAGGCTTTGGTCTGTGTCTGAAATCCATATCTTCAATGAATCTGCATAATTGTAATCACCAACAGCTCCGGCCCAAATAATTAGAACTGATTCATCTGTTATCATATCAAGTTTTGGCGAAATTAACCACTCATCAATCAATCCATCATCGTTAGCATTGATAAATCCGCTCCACCAAAAACTTGTGCCTGCTTGAGGATAAACGTGTTCACCGGTGGAAAAATCTATTCGTTGAATTAATAAATACTGTGACCCGCTGTTATCATTATCAATTACAACCCAACCTGGGGGTGGGCTTGTGTCATCAAATATTTCTTCCCAGACAATATTCCAGGTTGGCTGGGTGAATGATGGTGTTGCGTACCAACTGCCGCTAACTGAACCACCGCAGGAATAATTAGTATAATCGAAAGTACCTGAAATACTATCTCCCTCAGGATTAAAAGTACCATTTACAAAACCTGCACTGTACCCCGACCAATCTAAATTAATATTAAATGTGTTTCCCGAAAAGTTAAGTGGATATACTTTTATGTTCACCCAGGAACAGGATCCAACATTATAGAAAGTAATAGAAAATGTATCAATCTTAGTTTGACTTATTACCCTAAACCTGACATCATGATTCCCCTCCCATAATCCTTCTGTAATTGAATTTGGATTATCGGGTAATGAATAAAGAGGCAATGATATTTGTTCAATTCTATCGGTTATTCCATTAATTGAAATTTCCGTTGTAACGATATTATCGTTCGATCTTTTTTCAACTTTTTGATTTTGCGCCTTCAATGATGAGAGAAGAAAGAACAAAGCAAGTATCAGAATTATTTTACCGAACATAACAAACCTCCCGCTGAATAATTTTAAATAATTATTTAATTTTAAAACAGAAATAGTCTTCGGCAAAGTTGTATATAATTTTATTGTTTGGCTGCCTCCCATGTTCCATCACTTAATTGTCCTCCGCTGCTATATCCCCACGTGTTACCGCAAGTGATTGATGCACCTGCGTCGTAGCCTTTGTAAGTTCCTGTAACTTTTGTTGATGAACTAAAATTACCCGTTATTTCAGAGCTCACAGAAGTAATTGGACAGTTTATAGGAACAGTAAATTTGTTGTTAAGAATTTGTGATATTGTGTCGCACATAAAGGGGGCAGTACATGTAAATTGAGTGAAATCCAATTCCAGGTAAACTAATACTGTATCAACAACTCCAGAACTGTTCACGTGGAATGTGATGTCCTCATTCTGACTGGTCTTGCCAGCCCAGGTGCCTGCAACATCATACACCTTTGGTGTGATTACGTCTTCATCTTTACTACAGCTAATAAATGTTACTGCGGTAACTACAGCGATGAGAAGAGAAAGAAATGCAACTTTAAACAAAGAATTGTTCTGTAACATGATTTCTCTCCGGTTTAAATATAAATGAACAATAGAAATACATTCACTCACAGTTATTAGTGAATGTAAATCCCATTATTTAATTTGTCAGCTTAGATCAGTTGAACACGCCTTGGGGGGAAGCAGCAGTTTTCATTAGAGATTCCGGTTTCCGTAAAAACCTTCCTCTCAAGGTGGAATGAAAAAATTCCTCACGTCAAATAAATATTATTTATTATTCAAAGTCAAGTTTACTTGTTGAATAAGAAGAATTTGGAATTATGAAGAATATAAGGAGGGAGTAAAATTAATTAATTTTGGTTTTAATATATTCATTAAAGATAGAATCAATTAGTCACCTTATACTAAACTGTAAAACCTTTGAACATGGATGAAAAAAAAGGAAATCTTGATCATTTCAAATAACCCTGAAAGTTTTTATCAAATGAATGGTACTTAAGTTATTAACTCACCTTATTCAGTTGTCATGCTGATGGCATTGACACACAGTATATAAAATTTCAAGAAATTAAGATCCCGATTCATCGCGACGGAATGACATTTGAGGTTTTTTTGAGTAGGGCGAGTTAATAATTTATTTTAATGATTGATTTCATTAAAACAATTCTTCCTGCTTAATATGCTTCGGTCTAAAGTCACCAATAATCACAAATGGATTTGGAGCTGTATAATGGAATCTCTTTGTTGTGCCTAAAAAGAAATAGTAATCTTTGGTTTTTGCAAAATCCTCAAAATACTTTTTCTTTACATCTTCACAGGCTTTATATTCATTTCCTTCATTTGCAGTAAGTGAATTCCAGAATAGCATACCGGTTTCCCAATCTTCAATCATTAAAGTAGATTCTTTACCTGCATCATCTTCAAATTTAAAAGAGAACTTATAAGGCAGCTTATCTACTATTTCAAATTCATCAATATCATTTTGTTCAAGGTTCTCGAACAAATTCAATTGCAGTTTTTTGTTTTTAAGGAAATCGATTTTTTCTTTTTTCCATTCTCTGTCAGTTTCCTGGTAAATAAAATCAATAAACCTTGTTGGCTTGAATACTGCCAGCGAAGTACAAATTTCTTTATCCTTTGCCTTAGCGATTAACTGTTCAAGGTTAGTGTAAATATTTTTGAGAACAAATTTTCTTCTTTCAACCCAGGCATTGCCATCTGCTTTTATAATTCCATAAGATATGAGATCATTAAGCATAAAGTTTTTTGGTCGGTATGATTCAGGTCTGAAATCACTTGTATTTCTTTCAAGATCTAATTCAATCCATTCATATTTTCTGAATTGATTATCATAGTCTAATTGTCTGAAAGGTATAGGGTAGATTCTAATCCATTTACCTTCTTCGGTTATGCCTGCCGTGCAGACTGTTTCGTTATATTTTTTGGAAAGTGCAGGATATGCTTTAACCGTGATAAGAACTTTAGTACGCATTAACCACCCCCTATAAATGTTTTATTAAAAATTCCTTTTCAAATTTCTTTTCAAGTGCTTCTATTGTGCGGCTTCTATGACAGAAATTATGATCGGCTTCAAAGCACATTAAAGCAATTCTTTTATTCTCAATAAATATTTTATATAGTTCTGATATTTCGGCATCTCTCTGACGAATAGTATTAAGTTTATAATTCTGAAAAAGATTATCATAATCTTCTTTTGTGTTCAATTGCCGACGCTTATCGGATTCAATACCAAGTGCGGGCATATGGATATATTTTATACCGGCATTTTCAACAACATTTTTTAACTGCTTCTTAGAAAAACCATATTTCATACTAAGTGCATTTTTTCTAACATCACAGAGCACCTTTATGTCTTCCCCTATCAATTCATTTGTAAAATGCTCAACGGTTTTACCCTCATATCCTATCGAGTATAAAGTAAACTCACTTTTACTTGGTTTTGAATTTTCTACAGCCTTTAAATGTGCTTTATCAAGTATGGTTTCTTTTATTGTGCTATTTATAGAATAGTATGGATAATTTTCATATACATATTTTATAAGGTTTCTGCCCTTTAAATTTCCGTACTTCGATTGTATTTGTTTTAACTCTTTTCTGTCATCTTCTTTTAAATCAACTAAATAATCCTTATCATTTTTTAATTGCCAGTTTTTTTCAGATTCAGTTACGAGGCTGTACTTAACCATTGTTGACATATCCTGGTTTGCCTGGAATGAAAAGCATCCATACTTATACGGAATAAATTCAAAGAAAGGATTTTGTTTATTTACGTTTAGAAGAAACAGGTATTTCTGGAAATCTATCTTTGGCAGAACACCACCAAATGTTTGTAATAAGGCTAATAATATTTTTCTTCTGTAGTACATTAGTTCAAAAATAGTGAATAAGTTATGTCAAAGCATATTTAAAATCTTAAGTTTATCTCTTTTAAATATTTTCGTTGTCATTTCGATTTATCGATTTCCTACTCTGACCCCAGTGATATGCCCCAAATGCTACTGCACCAAGTGAGATAGCTAACTGAATTAAATTAAAAGCTGTATCATCTCTTTTATCAACAAACAGGTAGATAGATATTCCAAGAATTATTAAAGCAATACCGAAGAAATAGTTGATTAGTAATTTATTTTATTATGTTGTTTCTTCTAATGCTTTCATTTCAAAATCTAATAGCTGTTTTTGCTGATCATATTTTGATTTCTGATAAACCTCAATTAATGGTTTTGCTAATTCAACGAAATCATTAATATTTGGCTGTCTAGTTACACGATGATTCTCTTCTGTGTTTTGAATTTATTCGTTCTCATTTTCCATCAGACATTGCTTTCTTTGATTTATTATTTATGTTTATTACTTTATAAATGATAATTCTTAAACACTATAGGATTGAAATATATGATAATAAATATTGATTTGATGTTGAATGTTCTAAGTAATCTAGTTACGATAATTATGTTCTACTTTTGGGTGGTTCAGCAATTATCGAGAACTAATAGTTACACTATTATTCTATTAGATAACAGAACCAATACTCTCTTAAATTCTGAGAGAATTAATCAAATAAAAACAATTCAATCATAACTTTCTCCTAAAATCAAAAGATTATCTGAGCCGGGCATTTTGCCTGGCTTTTTTATTTCTAGCTTGTTTAGCCGCAATTTTTCTTTGTCTTTCAGATGCATCAATAATAAAGTGATATACATGAACCATTGAGTCGTCTTCGGGATTTTTATGAAAAGTTAAAACCACATCTTTAATTCCATCAATGAGCACAGAAGCATCATGAATTATTTCTATCATTTCAAAATATTTTTCATCATTATCATCGACATAAAAAGTTGATAAAATATTTTCCCTTTCCTTTACAATTTTCTTTATATCTTCAGTTTTATTAAAGATAATTGTAAAACAAAAACCGCGATTTGCTTTCGCATATCCGAAAACCTGTTTTAATTGATCTTCAAAGTTTGTTTTACTCCATTCTTTATTTTCTCCTACGGAATATACTTCTATAGTCTTGCTATTATAAATATAGAAATCCAATTCTCCAGATTTTTTAGACTGTATCCTACAGGAGCCTCTCGTTCAACAATAATTCCTTTATCTTTAAGTCGAGCTTGTATGATTAGCCTCAACTCATCACTCATATCCGTTTCTGATAGCTTCTCTAATCTATGATTGATTGTCCGCTTCTGTTCAATTGAATAAAATATTTCTTGAATAATTAACTCTTCAACCTTGGTAATATTGTAAGTAAAAGTTTTGCGGATTGTTGGAATAACGGTACTTCTGAATTTTGATAAAAGTGCATTAGCAGCAGAGGGGTCTTCTACAAAATCATTTACAATCTCTTCAAGCTCAGGAATTATTTCGATGATACTTTCATATACTGCAAAACTTGTATCATTTAAATTAGGGATAAGATCTTTTGCTATCAGTAAATAATATAAAGCTTTACCTTTATTAATTTCTGAATAGGCTGCACCTAAATTCTTATAAATAAGATATTCATTTGGATATTTCCTAAATTTTCCTCTAACAATATTATCGCTTCTCTATTTTGGTTATTTTTTATAAGAGAAGCAGAATAAGTAATTATATCTCCCTTTGCTAAAACCTTAAACCTTTTTTTATATTGCTCAAAATATTTAACTGAAGTCGAAAAATCTTCCTTAAAATAATGGAGTAAGCCAACGAGATTATATATCTCGCCGGGTATAAGTTTCAATGTCTTTTCTGCATTATCAAAATCTTTTATTATTAAATACCCTCTGAATCTTAATTCTTTTATATCGCTTGAATAGTATTGAAAACCTAACGATTCAATATATTCAGTGTACTTAATCGCTTTATCTGGAAAATTATATTTTAATAAGAGTTGTGCTTCTATCTTAGCCCTACCTAAACCAGTTCCCCTCAAATCTTTCGGAAATGACGAGATTAGATCGAAATTTTTTATAGTCTCAATTTCTGGAAATTTCCGTTGATAAAAGCTCAATTCAGTAAATGACAGATGATTTTTTATCTCATCAAAATAAGTAGGTACATATGCACTACCTTTGTACTTTAATAAATCTATAATTATAATTGATAATAATTGTCTTTCACTGAAATTAGTATTGAAGAGAAAAGTATCAGAAATAATATCATTCCACTCCAGAGGCTCAATAATTTCTGATTTTATCTTTATAATACCTTTATAGCTGTTAAGAACATAATCTGGTATTTCATTTCTGTGTTTATTATAATTTAGTGAATATTCAGTTAGAATTCCTAAGTGAAATCTTAACTTTGCTCCATCATTATAGATATTAGTTGCATTCTTTATGTCATTAAAAAGCGAAACAAAATCATATTTATTAAGGAAAACAGTTAATTCACTATCTGTTAGCGATAAAATTGCTTTGAAAAAATTTTCTTTTCCACTAATGTCATAGTAATGACCAATTAAAGTTTCACGTTCTAAAATTTTATAATAATGATTGATAATAATTGATCTTAATTTATTTGAGTATTCCCAATAACTATTAAAAACATCGAAAGGCGAAAAGTCAAAAGATTTATCAATTTGCTCCGAAACTTTTTTTAATACTAAATCAAACACATTCTCAGATTTATTTTCCGAGAAAAAATCTATCACATAATTTCTCAACATCTTTTTAACTTCATACTGATAATCATATTGTATCACACCCGGTGATGATGGTAAGTAGAGATATAGATCCAATAGTAAAGATAAATCAATCTCTTTACCCTCATATATTGAATCAATAAAGAATTGAAGAATCTTGAATTTTAATTCATTGACATTTATTTCTCTTTCTTTAGCTAAGTTAATATTAGCAGAGGAATTAAATAATTGTAGGATTATAAAAGGTGAGAAATTTAAATCATTTTTCTCGACCCATTTATCTTTCCGAAGGGAAAAAGTATTTAATAACTCCATTCTATAGAAATATGAATTACAGTAATTAAATATTTCTTCCCATTCTGATAAGGAAAATTCACTACCAAGATACCACAGTATAAATTCAACATCTTTGAATAAATCACGAAATAAATTTCGATTTTCATAACTATTAAAAATCCATTGCTCAACAGAATCTATTCTTCTGAATAAATTATTTTCCTCTTTATACTCATCAGAATATGGGTCTAATGAAGATCCCTCAGGTGGATTATAAATATCAGTCCCTTCTATTTCATACGGTGCATATAGCATTCTTTGCAAAAAATTAATTTTCTCAATTTTCAAAATTTCATTTTTTGTTTTTAATACTTGGGAAGCAAATCTCTTTAATTGATCTTTTTTGTATAAACCAATAGAGTTAATTATAGTATCTAGGTTTAGTTCCATAAAGTTAAGAGCGACTAGAAGATAAAAATATTTATCAATATTTTTGTCCATTCAGAATAGCTTATAGTTATAAGATATTCTGCTAATGCTTCCTTAAATTGCTTACCAATTCCTTTATAGTTGTGAAATATAGCATCGAATAAATCTTCTTCATCATTAATTAAATCTTTAATATTAAAATTGGGATAGTCCATGTCATTAATTGATTCTTCAATATGATGACCATAAAAGAATGGATAATAAATAATAAGTTTTTTATCTAATGATTCATAAAATTTATAAATAGGATTTGGGTTATCAGTTCTTCTCAATAAATAGGGGTTTAAAATTGCAAAGTGTTCAGATTGGATAAGATAATACTTGTCAGTGAGTTCCTTTAGATCAAATTTTTGTATTGAATTTTTTTCATTCCATTTATCTATACTTTGAAATAATAGTTTTTTGCTATGCGGGATATGTAATTCGGGGTCAAACCTGTTTATTATTTTTAGAAATAATTCTTTTACTCTATATTTTTC
Source organism: Ignavibacteriales bacterium (assembly GCA_016709155.1). Taxonomy (NCBI): domain Bacteria; kingdom Pseudomonadati; phylum Ignavibacteriota; class Ignavibacteria; order Ignavibacteriales; species Ignavibacteriales bacterium. Next base: position 180,877 of record JADJEI010000006.1, read on the forward strand.
CAGAAACTCAATATCAGTTTTATTTTCTTCTTTTGGAGGATTAAAATCATGCTCAAATAATTTTATAATTCTTTTTATATAAAATTTATCTTCTTCAAGTTCGTAATGCTCTTTCCTCAATTTAACACCCTTTTTATAATTTTAAATACTCCTCAAACGTCTCATAATTCTTAACCCCATTTGACTTGTTTCTTTTACCTTGTATTGTTTTATCAATTCTATCATAAAGATATACACATAACTCGTTAAATTTTTCTTCTGGTATAAAATAAGTCTTGGCTTTAAATCTACTTTGAATAGATGTATGAATTTCACTATGGTTAAACTTATCAAACCTACCATAACTTGAATCAACTTTTCGATAATTGTAATATCTATCAATTAAATATTTTACATAATTGTTCATATTAAGATTTGCTCCAATACTTCCAATTGGATGGTGCATCTTGGGAATCCGTTTGCCCTTAATATTTACAGTGTTAGCTATTATACTGGAATCGATTTTATTTTTATTAAGATTAAAGATTGTGCCAGCATGGGGTGCCTTTAGATGGGCAGCTTTTTGATGAATTAAATCTTGTTTCTTTTTCATAACTTCTACAATAGAGATTATACCTTCTTCAATATCCGTATGACATTTTTTACACGCTAATATCAGATTTAATTCCTCGTTTGGTCCACTCTGACTTCTTGGTATAATGTGATGAATATCCAGAAAAGATATTTCTCTTTCCCCACAAAAGGGACAGGTACTATTAGCTTCCTGAAATATTTTTTTCTCTATTCTTTTAGGAATTTTCTTGTCATTTCTACTATTAGTTGTTTTGGAACCGCTATTCTTTTTTACGGGTTTTGGTTTAATAACAATCATCCTCATACACATTTGAGATGACATACTAACAACATCATAAAGTGAACCGTGATAAACCGCACCTATAGAAACACCATTTACTGTTTGATCACCAACTAAACCAATATTGAATTGACCACTGTACAATCGTAGAAAGTTGTACCATATGTTTATTGGTTCTTTAATAGTAAAAACTTCAGCAAATTCTTTTAGTGATTTATAATTTTCTACCAGTTTGTTACCAGCTACATAAGCTAATGTCTTAAACTGATTTAACGCCATTAAATTACTACCTCCAGCTAAAGAATAAATAGATGGGACACTACCCCACTGGTAATCTAATCTTAAGCCTTTAAGAGAAGAACCTAATTCATCAAACTTTTCTGCTAATTCTTTCCAACTATAATCATCTTCCATATTTTTTCCCTTTATAAGATTCCCCCTCACCCTACCACCTTTTTAACCAGCTTATCTATTTCTTTCATTTCTTCTGCAAGATGTTTTTTTATTGCTACTCTTAATCTGCCGAGGTGAATTGCACTTAGTTCTTGTTGTGGTGGGTTTGTTTCTAAATATTGTTTTGCCTTTACGTGTGCTTGCTCGCTTAGTTGTGTAAGTTTAATGTGTATTTCGTTTGTCTCATCAAATCTTGGAAAGTAAACATCTAATATTTTTTTATGAACATCTCTTGCCCCAAACAATCCTTTCGATTGAAAGTCTTTCATTAGTTCATTTGGGATGGATGAATTAAGTATTGCAGCAATATAAAAAGCTACGTTAGGATCACTAGTAAAAAAGACATAGGCTTTAGTATCAACAAAAAACTCAAGATCAATCTCATCTCTTTTAACAACAGTTGCATTAGCGTCTTTTGCAGACGAATTATAGATGACTAAATATTCTGAGTTTAGATTCTGAGAACTAAGTTTATTATGAAAGTCTAAGTATTGAATTGCTGAAGTTTCCTTGTTATGAACAGTCTTGTTAAGTTTCCAGAAATTCTCCGCCGATTGAAACCATTTCGAAGCATTTAAGTAACCGTTTTCTCTCAATTCATCTACTGAAAGAACTTTAATTTTTTTTAGTTCGGTATCAATAATAATTTCAACAGGTAATACAATCAAATCTGGATTTATGAGAGCAAATGGTAATATGCTTTTGGAAAGTGCTGTACGAAAAATAAATTTACTTTCTATTTTACCAGTAATATCTACAATATTCCAAGGTTTCTTTGCTTCTCTTTTTGAATGTTCAGAAGATTTTATATTTACAATCCTATCATTCCAATCGGATGGCATTTCCTGATTAAGATCAATAAAATAAAAATTACGAGGCGTGATTTCTGCTCCACGTTTGAATAAAGTTTTGTAAGGATTTGATTTGGACTGCACTTTTGTTTTTTTTGATGAGAACGCAGAAGATTTTCCTTGTTTTCTTAAATACCAAGTGTTGTTTGTTTCTGTTAAGCTATTAAGGCTAATCTCATAGTTACAATTCTTAGTGGGTAAAGTTCCAATAAAAGTTTTACCACCTACACCTTTAGAAGGAAATTTTTTTTGTTTTTTTATTTTCCTTGTTACAATAACACAACTTGGGACACGAAATAAAGGTTTAACATCATTCAAATCCCATATTGAACTTCTTGCAAACCCTTTTGCGTTACCACTCCTTGTATTATCGTGATGATCTGCACTGAAAAAACTTCTAGGTAGAACAAATGCTAATGAACCATTATCTTTTAGAAAATATGAATTGCAATAACTAAGAAAAATGGCTGCAATCTCTAAATTTGGAAAATTCTTGATTGATTTTGGTTTAACATCGTAAATATCTGCAATCGTATTGAGCAACTTTTGATATTCTTCATTCTTTACAGAACTATAAGTAAACCACGGAGGATTGCCAATTATATAATCAAACTTACCAGCAAGAAAATAAGGTTTGTATAAATTCTGCACTATAAACTTCCAGATGCTATCACGTCCTTTTTCTTTTACGATTTTAAAACCTTTATATACTTTGTAAAAACTTTCAATTATTTGTTTATTTAATGAATGACCTTTTAATTTTTTTCCTGAGAATATTTTCAAAAAACTTCTTCGCTTTCATTCTTCTTGCTCATTGTTTGGTCAGCAAGTTCATCACAAATCTCAAGTGCATCATCAAACAATTTTACATCATCAAGTACCTGTGTTGTAAGCTTGTAGTTTTCCTTATCAATATTAAGAGTAAAGTCTTTTCCAAAAAGATTTTCAACTCCTTCCGGTGCAAGTAAAGTGTTTGCAAGAATAATATTTAAGTAAACAGGATTTTTTGCATCAATTATTTCTTTACCAAGTGCAAGAAGCAAAGTTGTTTTTGCTATCTGCACACTTAAGGGATGAATATCAATTCCATAAATCTGTTCGTTTATTTCTTCAGCGTTTGATTCAGGATTTAATTCTTTTACTCTATGAATTGCAGCTCGTAAAAAGAACCGCTTCCGCAAGCAGGATCTAATATTTTATCAGTCTTCTTAAAATTAAATTCTTTAACAATTCGTTCACACAACCAATCAGGAGTATAATACTCACCAAGTGAATGTCTTGTATCTAAATCTATAAGTTCCTGGTAAACACCTTTAAGAACATCTTCATCAACCTTATCAAAATCAAAAGAAGAAATTTCCTGTGCAATCAGGCGAAATACTTTTTTTAGACTCTTAAAGTTTCTATCGCTTACAACCCAATGATAAAAATCATTATCAACAAAATTCCTGATATTGTATTTATGGAATAAACTACCATCAAGAATAGCTTTTAATTCAGCATCGTCAATGTAATCATCATTAGATACAACACTGTATGCAAGCATCTTTGAAAAAACACTTAGGTAAGTGTGGATTAAGAATATACTTTCTCTTCCATCGAATGAGCCATAAGCAACACTTAAAAATTTATTCCATTGCTCGTACGAAACCTGGACTTCACCGTATTTCTTAGCCTCATTAAACCAATTACTTAAAACCTGGTAACTTTCAATAAAAACATTGCTCTGGTAACCAAATGCTTCTTCAATTCTTTTTAATGTTGCGCGTTGTTTTTCTTCCTTAAAAAGGAAACGATCTATCCAGTAATAAAAATCTTCCGCATTCTTTTCATTCAAAACAAATGATGCGCTTTTAACTTCATCAAGCTTCAGTTCATCTTCTTTAAGTTCTTTCAGTTTATCAATACATTCAACTGCAGGAGCATAAACTTTCCAGGTAATAAAATCAGATGCAATCAAAGTAAAATTATATCCTTCACCCGAATTGAATTGTCCTAACAAGTAACCGGCTAATTGTTCTTTCGCGTGAGTTAAAGTTTGTTTAAGATCATTTTCAAATTCAATTATTATTTTGTTGTAAAGAGTATCGGCACTTCCTTTATGAAGTTTATCTTTTCGTGGAATGTTCAGAATTGTTTTTTCAGAGCCAAGAGAAATTTTATCAACCAACTTTAGAATATCTTTATCATCACCATAAAGCCTGTTTAACAAGTCTTTAAACGCTTCCTTCTTAGTATGCTCTTTATTAGCCTGTTTTACTTTTTGGAAGTATTCTTTGATGAGTATGGATTTTGTATCAGTATTCATTTAAGTAATTAATTTTTACTATTGAAATTTAATCTATATCCAATTAAATAAGCGATTCAATTTTCAAAACGGAGTATCTAAACATATTTACAAAATCCATTCCTAACCGCCTTCAAAAAACCTAATCATCACTCAGCGGGCAAAAGTAAATTATAGCTGTGTAAAAAGTTAGCGTTTTTGTTTTAAACTCTTGGGTTGTATCATCTCTTCGGAATCAGGGGCTTTGCGAATTGGCTAATTTACGAATTGTTAAATTGTTGTTTGTTTGAAATATAACTGAAAATTTGCGAAATTTTCCTGCACACGGGAGGGTATTAAGCAAGTTTTAAAAAACTTAATAATGGTATGAATAACTTTAAAGTTTGCAATAGAGAAGTATGATGATAAAAAGCTCCCCATTAATGAGGAGCCTTTGCCTCAACATTGTCCGATCGGAAATGTCTTGAGAGGAGCACATAGGTAGAAATTAATTATCTCTGGCACCCTCAATTATCCACTGCTGTATAACGGCAATTTCAACTGATGTAAGTGGAGTATCTTCATAAGGCATCTGCTTGCCAGTGATCCCCTGGGCATTAGTTAGTTTCATGATGAGATAACTGCCAGAAGGGTCGCCCCTAATAACATCACAAAAACCCATTGATTGTGACTGTTCACCAGGGCCAAGTATAGAAATTGCAGAACTGACAGAATAAGAACTCGCACCCCCACCATGACAATCTATATTATCACAGTTATGAGTCTGAAGAATCGGAAAAATATCTTGCTGAAAAGAAACAGTAGCAGCAGGAAAATCATTCGGATTAAAATTTGTGTTGCAATCCAATGGTTCGGGAGCAGCAGGGTTGTCAGAGGATTTACAAGAATACAATGATAGAGAAAGAATAAGAATTAAAGAATAAAATGCAAGAAATTTCATTATGGATTTTTAACCTTTTTAATTTGATTATTGTAAGTATCGGCGATAAAAAGAGTGTGAGAAACTTCATCATAGAAAATTCCACCCGGAGTATTCAGCATTGAAAGTTTAGCCGGGGTTCCAGTGGGTGAAGAACCAGGGATACCATTGCCAACAACGGTTTCGATGATCCCAAGCGGATTAATTTTCCTAATTACATGATTATAAGTATCGGTAAAATAAATAAAATGATCATCAGATTGGTAAATATCAGTTGGATGATTTAGCTCGGCAAATTTTGCAAGGCCACCATCACCAGAATAACCTGCGGCACCAGTACCGGCGATAGTATAAACCTCTCCGGAATAAAGCTCAAGGAATCTAATTCTATTATTATCAGTATCGGCAATAAAAATTCCGTCAGGATGATGGCCCCAGCAGATTTTGCCACCAGGAATAAGGTCGGAAGTAGAAGGAAAATTGAATTTTACAGAATCACCGAAACCATCAGTAAAACCCTTTTGACCACCACCTGCAATAGTTGAGATATTGAAAAACGTATCAATCATACGGATTCTTTGATTGGCTTGATCGGAAATCAACATATTACCATCTTCATCGAATACGATACTATTAGGCAGGTTAAATTTTGCAAGGTTTGCCGGACCACCATCTCCTTCAAATCCGGGGGTTGAACCGAAAGGAGAAGAAAGCATCATAGAGGTGGGGTCTATGGATTGAATTTTAGAATTTTCCAGGAAGCCAGCCAAATTTTTCCATTTAAATCGTAAGTGATTCCAGACGGATGATCCAAATTAATCATTGAAGCAGAGCCGGAGAGATCATCGCCAGGATTACCCGTACCAATAAAACCATTGATAATACCTGATGAATCAATAATACGGATACAGTTGTTACTCCAATCAACGATACATATCTTGTGATCCGGAGTAATAAAACCATCTATAGGGAAGTTAAGATTAGCATTTATAGCAAGATCGCCATTACCCGCAAAGCCGGCAACACCAGATATACCTGCTACGATATAGAGAATACCATCCTGATTATCCATTAGAGGCTCTGTTGAATTATCCTGATTGCAGCCAACGGAAAGCATGAGAGAGAAAATAAAAATAAAAAGATAAAACTTATTATACCTTAGCATTATAAAATAAATAAATAAAATTGTTGAGAAACAGATTTTAATAAAAGGCTGGTGTTAGACCAAGATAGAATAACACCAGCGATTAATAAATTAAGGGTTTTTAACTCTTTTAACTTGCTGATTAAAAGTATCACAGACATAAAGTGTATGATTATTCTCATCATAAAAAACACCGGAAGGGGTGTTAAGTTTAGCAAGAGTAGCCAAAGTACCATCATCAGAATAGCCGGCAGTACCATTTCCTACGACAGTGGTTATGTTACCTGCAGGATCAATTTTACGAATTACGTGATTGCGTGAATCAGCGATAAAAATATCACCGTCATGGGTACAAACTAAGTCGGTAGGATAATTGAGCTGAGCAAGAAGGGCAGAGCCACCATCGCCAGAGTAACCGGCTGCACCGGTTACAGCAATAGTAGTTACTTCTCTTGTTGCGATATTAATTTTTCTGATTCTGTTATTTTGGGTATCAGCAACATAAAGATAAAGTCCATCTTCACTAAGACAGATTTTGCCACCAGGTACTGCATCGGAGCCTTTAGGCATATTAAATTGAGCTAAATCACCAATACCATCAGCGAAACCTTGAGTACTTCCAGCAAAAGTGGATATGTTCATCATAGGATCAACGATACGGATTCTTTGATTACCCTGATCGGAGATGTACAAATTACCATTTGCATCAAATACAACACTGCTTGGCAGATCAAGCTTAGCCAAATTGGAAGCACCGCCATCACCTTCAAAACCCTGAGAGGTTCCGATAGGAGCAGTAAGGAACATTGATGACGGATCAATTTTTTTGACCTTCCAGTTATGCCAAGCTGCCATCCATAGGTTGCCATCTGGACCAAGTACAATACCTGTAGGGTGGTTCAAATCAATATCAGTAGCAGTGGCGTCTTTATCATCACCAAGGTTACCTGAACCAATGTATCGGGTAATAATTCCATTTGTGCCAATCTTACGGACGCAATGGTTATTCCAATCCATAAGTAATACTTCGCCGGAAGGAGTTACAAAACCGTCCTGAGGCCAGTATAAATATGCATCCTTAGCCGCTGCGTCGTTACCACCACCACCAGGATCGCCGGCGTGACCAGCTACATTATAAAGCATACCATCCTGTTCTTCAACGGGGCCGGTATTAGTTGCTGAATCATCTTTAGTACACCCAGAAACAAAAAGGAGCAGGAAGGAGAAAAGAATGAACGAAGTAATTAAACCAAGTTCACTTTTGTGCGAGACGTAGTATCTCTTTTTCATAAATATCCTCTCAAAGATTATGAAGAAATTAATTAATTAATAAAGAACAAGAAAAAAAAATTAAAACTATATTTTGGGTTTATCTGATATAAAAATGTATCTATGTAAAAACACTATTTAAAAACTTATAAAATTAGATTGTAAGAAACGGCTTTAATTATGAGAAATTTTCCTGAGTATAAAAGTGTTCAGGAGTATAGCATTTATTGATTATAACAATTATTCAAAATCATACAATTATGCCTATAATATAAAAATACACCAAAACGAATTTTTTAAATAAAAATCAAATAATTAAGCAATTGAAAATTGTTAAAATAATTTTACAAAAATAAATAGAAAATGTCAAGTAATTGACAAATTATTTTGTAAAAATATAACACATAAATCAAATGATGTGCCTAAAATAATAAATGTTATCTATTAAAATGAAAGTTTTTTTAAGTGAATACGAACCAAGATAAGAATATCCAGAAAAATTGTTTACAAATGAGACAATAAATTAGTTGATGTGATTGGAGATGGGAAATTACGAATTTGCTGATTGTCTTATTGTTATATTGTTTAATTGACTAATTGTTATGTTGATTAATGTTGGTCGGGGGAGTGAGGGGTGAACCCAGATATCGGGGTTGTGAAGAAAGAAGGAGGCAATGTACAATGAAGACACTTAAAAATGATAATGTTAGCTTTTAAGTTTACGGGATTGGGTAGCAATATAATAATGCTCTTCTTGCTGTTCAATATGTTTTCTATATTCTATTATATGGTTTTCGCTTACACTTACTGCCCAATAATCATCTTGCGAGATGAATTTATTTCAGTCAGATGATTTTTAATTGTCCAGAATGAAGATTCTCCTTTTATCGGTTGAGCAGTTTTGCTGATGGATTGATCTTTATTGAGTGAAATTAAGCAATGAAGGTGTTCTTGATAGCCGTTTATGTAGTCGAGCCAGATATTTTTTGTCACTTGACTAAAGTCAAGTGCAATTTTTTTTAATTTTCCTATTGCAGTTGGCTTCAGCCAACTGATAAAGATAACTGAGAAAATATTAGGCTTTAGCCCCATATTTATTGACAAGTTCCGATAATTCTTTTCACTTAATTAAAGGGAAGTTTAGGGTAGGGTTTTCCTTATCTATTCCGTACCTATCAGGCAACAATACCTTTAATCATACGCTAAACATACGCTAATCATACGCTAGACATACGCTAATTATACGTTGTTATTATACGTCTATTTCTCACTTTTTATACTCCACTTACCCGGCTAATTCGCTTCTACCGCTTCCGCCATTAACTTTTCGGATAGTTCTTTACCTAAATATCTATCAATTATATTATGCACAAAATATAATAGCGGCGTTAACGCTATCGCTACTGTGAATTTCTAGATATAGTTTTCTATTCCAATCGCAAGTACTAATTTTATATCCCACCCCGCTCCGATATAAAAAGCAATAAACAAAACTATAAAGCTGTCAATAAGCTGAGTTACTAATGTATAGCCTGCAGCCCGCAGCCAGAATTTTGCTTCTCCGGTTTTTGATTTAACGTAATGGAAGGCAGTAATATCAACTAGCTTGCGGACCAGAAAATAAATCAATGAGCCAGCAATATTACAGTGACCCTGTCCAAATATTGTATTAAATGCCGGGTCCATATTCACCACCCCGTTAGTTGTTGTGCGAGAAATCCTTCAATGCCGGGTAAGAAAGAAATCTTACTCCTATTTTCACAGAGTTATTCGTTAATAACAGCACTCATATATCAGTAAAACTTAAACACGTTGAGACTAACCGTCAAACCGTTAAGGCTAGCGGCAATATGAAAAGCTTTTTTGTTAACATGCCTTTAGATTATACAAGGATCAAAATATACTTTTGTTATCTCTGTAACACTGAATTATAAATCTGTAAAATTTCTGCACCTTGCAGCGGGCGATTAAAAATTGCTATTTCATCAATCGAGCCATTGTAATAACGAAAAGCAGATGCAATTCCTGTAGTTCCATAACCAAATGCCATTAAGTCTCGCTTAGTGATGGAACTGAAAAATTCAGTGTCCGAGGGAAGTGTACCGGCGTTATAATGCCTATTGGTTAGTTCGACACCATTAATATAACCAGTGTTACCTGTCGGGCTAACTACGGCAGCAAAGTGATACCATTGATTTTTTTGAATTGTCTTATTGTTATCAAAACATTGAATGATAATACCATTTCGAATTATGGTAAAATAAAGAAATTCATTCCCGGGGTGACCGATCTCAAGAACAAGACAATTCTGAGAAGATGAATAGACATCATCACCAAAATAAAGTATTGGAACCATTTCCTGTCCTGAAGGAATACCGGAGTACTAAAACCAAACCGATATTGTTCCGTATGAAGTTTCTCCTATAGTATTTAGTGCTTGCTGGTTTACAAAAGTAACCTTACCGGATTTGTTAAACTTGAGTGCAAATCCATCAATTCCATTTGTTGACCATTCGGCACCTTTATCAATTAATCCATCAAAGCTATTTTCAGTAATGTCATTCAATGTTCTCCCGGATCCTTCATTAAATGTGTATTGAGCTATAATCGTTCTATCTACTTTTTCGGAAGTAATTAATTCAGATTTTGAATTTGTTCCCTCACCAGAGAATTGATCGCTTAGTGTAATGCCCTCTTCCGAAGATGATTCGACAGGATTTGTATTTTGATTACTGCAGGAAGGCAAAGATAAAATTGCTATCGAAATAAAAAACAAACCTAATGCGAAATGAATAATTAAATTTTTGTGTATCATAAAATCCTCTAATAATAATTTTAGATCAATTTATTTATATAACTAAATAATTGTATCAATAATTATTCCAGTAATATTCGTAGAATAACTTGTGTTAATGGGAAAATACTAGGCGTAATTAAGTGTTTTTCTGTTGGATTTCTTTGAGGTGATTATTATTTATAATCTAATTCTCTCCTGAGAGAAAAATGATCTCCTTAAGGGAAGTTTAAACTTGCTATAATTGAACTTCGGGATTTACAAATCACAGTAGCAGCAACAATATTTCAAAATTTATCTTTATTCCTAAATTATTATTCAATAATTTTAACCGCGCAATTGAAAAGATATTGCTATGCAGGTGCATATAATCAACTGTCTTCTTACAACAATTTATTGGAGTAGAGATATGAAAGATAAAAATGTGCTTCTTTTTATTATGCTTGCCGGGCTTGCTATCTTAGCCGGAGTGATTGGTAAGTTTACCGGTACTAAAATTTTTATTCAGAGTTACACCTGGGTTCAGGTGGCTCAAACATTATTATTGTTTGGGATTGCATGCGGGATAGGTAATCACATTTTCAAATCTAATAAAGAGTAATTACTAACGGAGTCTTTGATTCCGTTTAAATATTCCTTTGATGTTTGCTTTGATAAGATCACTTTAAAAGTGACTATGAAGAATTATATACTTTGAAGGTTATAGGTATAAATTTTTTAACTGCGGTTCTTAATTTCCAACGCAATGTTTTTAACTTAGTAAGTCACCTTACGCAGGGAAGTATAAAACCTCCGAGGTTTTGTAAATAGTATCTTTCTGAGGCTGTTTTTTAGCGCTAAATAGAAAATATTTCCATAAACCTATTCATCGAAACCTCGGAGGTTTGTTGTTTTGCTTAACATGAGTTAGTAAGTCACCTTACGCAAAGATTAATTTTGTATTAATGTCTGTTGCTCGAAAAAGGAAAACCAAACACAGCAGAGAACCTGGTCCGTTCTCCCATATTATTAAATCTGGTTGAGGCAGTTAACCTGATAGTGTTTTTTATTAAAAAACTTGCGGAAATAAAAGTCTCATATTTAAGTTCAATAATTCTGGGATTGTCATTTCTTAAATCTATGATGTCTTCAGGGTTTAGAACAACGCCGCCACGGAATTCAAACAGATTAAACGGGCTAATAACTATTCCAATCGTACTTCCCAAATCTTTTATTATTGAATTATCTTTAAAATCAACATCTGCAAAAAGTTTAAGTGTTTCGTCGAAAAAAATTAGTCCAATTCCCGCAGTATAATTTCTGACGTAATTAAGACTATCGAATTTTACCTCGTTAAGATTTCTTGCTAATAATCCGAACGAAATGAAGCTTAAAGGCTTTAAGATAATGCCTGCATCAAAAGAAAATAGTTTCAAGTTATAAGAAGAATATTTAGCTATTATGTAACGATTTGTAGTTCCAATTGCTATAGATTCGTTTCCGATAGATAGGTTAACGGAATAATTCTGCAGACGAATATTATTGGTGTTATAAATATCCTGGTATGAAATACCGATATTATTCGAAGTTAAAAAAACTGATGAGTTCCCTTGAGAATTGAAGTCGTCAAAATCATAGCCGAGTATCACTCCATTATTATCAAATCCAATACCCATAGCGGCAGGATTGTAGCTGGTTGATGCTAGTCCGGATGCCTCAGAAACAAAAAAGATTTTTTGCAATTCGGTAAGCCGGGTTATATCCGGCTGAGCAAAGAGTATATTAGTTTCTATAAAAACTATTAAGGCAAAAAAAATCTTTATCATTTCTAAAATAAATTATTCACCAAAGTAATTGACAACTGATTGTAACCATCACTGCTAAAAATAGTGTGCATATTATATTGTATCCCCAGCTTGAATGAATCAAAAAGAAATTCTACACCGAATCTTGTGCCCAAACCAAATTTAAACTCTGTGGAAGTTTCTTTAGTGTTAAACTGCGGGAATGACGGATAATTCTGCTCGAAGGATTTATAGATTATATGCGTTTCAAGTATCGGCGATACATAAAAATCATAGAAAGAGGAAGTTTGAGGATAGATATTTAGCTGTGCTCCAACACCGATAGTAGTTATAAAAGCCCCTCCTTTTAAATCCGCAGAAATTGATTGATTTGAATTAACAATATTATCAGTATTTAATCCGAAGTAATTCAAAGCTAAGCCGCCCACAGCGCTTATGTTCATACCCTCCAATTGGGCAAGATTAAACCTGCTTTGATAACCGATACCAAAACCGGAGCCATAATTTGAACCAAACTTTGAATTGTATGAAACTTCAAAAATATCATAATGGGGTAAGATATATCTTTTATTCAAAGTAAGGTCGGAGTACTGATCTGATAATGTGGTTTCACTAATTCCGGTTTTGCCGGTGTACTCAATTGTACGTAAATTATTTTTAGGCACTGTCAAACGACCAACTTCGGTATCTAATATTAAACTCTCTGAGTCTTCAAAATAAATATTTCCCTCGAATCTTTTTCCATTGTTTAGATACGCAATAACTATTTCACCTCGTTCGGCATATTCACTTGAAATATATTCAATCTTAGATAATTCACTCTTAGGTATTGTAAGATTACCGGAATCAGTTTGCAGCATAATCATACTTAAACTTTTAGCCAGTAGTAAGCCCGAAACAACATTACCATTCTTCAGATATACGACAACCGGATCATTAATGACAAATTTATATCCACTTTCAGGATTAGAATTGAGTGATTTATCATCTTGATTTGTGCCCATTTTAATAAACGGATTAAAAGTAATGCTTTCTATATTCTGCCGGTCAATTTTTAATTGTCCGAGTTCATAATCCAGCAGCAAGTATTCAGGCTGTTCTTCAACAATTCTTCCGGCGATTACTTTGCTGTTCTTTAAAACAATGTTTACATCCTGTGCGAATGTACTTATAAAAAAAAGTGAGACAAAAATCATTGTAAAGAAAAAATATTGCTTAATCATTTATAAAATCTCCTATATTAAAATTTTATTCGGCAAAAAAATTATTTACCAAACTGTATGAATTTACTTGAGCAGGAAGCTCTGTTCCATCTTCAAATTTGTTTTTATCTTTACTGTAAACACCCACCCACCAGTAATACACCCTGGAAGATTCTAGCGCCGCTCCGTTATAGCTGATTTCAGTATTTGTTATTTTACCCGAAGACCAGAAAACATCGGAAAAAGGTCCGTTGCCAACAAAGACTTCATAATTGACAGCGTTACTCACTGCTTCAAACTTAAAAGTACGAGGGTCACCAAATCGTGAATTATTTGCAGGGCTGACTAAAATTGGGCTTGATAATATTATATCAGTTCCAGCCTTACTTGGCAGGCTTATTTTAAAACCTTTATCTACTGCTGTAATTTTATAATAATATCTCTGATTTATCTGAACAGATTTATCCACATAAATTGCGATGTCCGTAGAATCAAGGAAGCTTAAAACATCAGGGACAAAAGAGGAATCTAAACCCCGATAAATCATATAGTTTTTAAGGTCACCTATATCAGGCGGGATCCAGCTTATTCCTACCTCCAATGCTCCGAGCAAAGAATTGTTATATCCCTGTACTAATAATCTGCTTGGCGGCTGTGGCGCTGAAAGATTAAGCGGTTGAATATCTATAATATTAGTAGGCAAACTTTCATTACCTGCAAAATCTATTGCGGTGAGGTAATAATAATATGTCGAATCATATTCCAAAAAGCGATCTAAGAATTCGGTTTGATTTAAACTTGCAAGTAATTTAAATGAGTCAATGTTATTAATAGAGCGATATAACTGATAAGCCTGGATATCAATCTCAGTGTTTTTTTCCCAGCGGAAATGTACCTGCCCATCACCTCCACCTAAAAGAATAAAGTTTTTTGGAGAATCCGGTGGAAATACATCCGCAGGAGCTGTTATTTCCGAGCAGCTTATAAGAGGAAATGTTACAAGGGAAAGGATTAGTAGAAGGTAAATTTTTGACTTCCTGTTCTTTCTTTCATTTATAAAATTTATTGAGTTTTTTTTCATGATGTTTTTTATTTCAATGAAATGATAATTTTGTTAAACTTTTGCTTTCATAGACCAATCTTGTGAATAGTTTTCAGTGAAGTTTTCTTTTTTTTCAATATTGCGAAAGACGATATACTCTAATATAATAATTTATATTGGCACTAATTATTCAATCTCATAGAATTTGTGTCAAAATTTTTATTTGTAACTTTATATTAAGAGTCAGCTATTGATTACAATGCACTAAACCGCAACAAAGACTTCCACAATTTGAATATAGATGATCAATAACAAAATTAGTTATAAAGATTGAGGCACCTATGATCGTTGCTAAGACTTGGATGAATGAGATACATACCTCGAAAGCTTAATAGGAAACTCGGCATGCGAAATTTTATATAGTAAAGTGATTTTAAGTTATGATATTCCAAAACAAAAAGGTGTCCTAATTGGACACCTTTTTCAGAAAATAACTTAGAATCGAATCTTAGCTTCTTGCTTTAGCTTCATTAACTACGATATTTCTTCCTTTTAATTCAGAATTATTCAATGCTTTTATAGCATTTTCTGCTTCTGAGGAATTCTCCATTTCAACAAATCCAAAACCTCTGGATCTGCCGGTGTCACGGTCTTTAACTACTTTTGCTGAAACAACGTTACCATGTGTTTCAAAAGTTGTTTGTAAAGTGTTGTCATCAACTGACCAAGGGAGTGATCCCACAAATAATTTAGTACTCACGAAAGAACCTCTAAAAAAATTAATAAATAAAAAGCCCCAACTATTGGGACAGACAAAGCTAAGTCCATTCATTGACATAACCAAATTAATTATGCGTTAATAGTCAAATAAATTTGACCCGCTGTCTTTGATTCGATGTATCAATACAGGAATTCATCATACAACTTCATTAGTGTTTCCAGTCTTTTTCGCTTTAATTATTCCTGAAAAATTGATTGAGTGTGTGATCAGGTCAACTGATGTTTTAATCATTACAAATAAAACTATGATGAAAAAATTTGTATCGGTTGAAAATATATCACCAAACGTTGTTGCAAATCCACCGAGTATGATGGTCATATGCATCGGAATAATCCGGGCGTATGGCGCAAACATTAGTTTGCCGATATTGGGTATTTCATCCGAAGGTTTAGTTCGTGAGGAGATAAATTCAATTAAATAACTAACGAAAAATATTACTCCAGAATAAAGTACGAAGTTTGAACCAGTGTTTGATGAGTCTTGTTGATTCATAGAGTAAAAACCGCCAATGAACATAGCATAAATAAAATGAAAAAATCCATAATGAAAAAGGAAGAACACAGCAGTAGAAATCTTTACTCTTTTTGTTGACTGAGCTTGCTCCCCTCCTTGCTTGAATCCTTCGGTTGAAAATTCTTTTAGGGAAATAATATTAATAAAATTAAATACTCCAATAATTACGCTTTGTCCCCAGTAAATCCATAAAACATCTGCAGCAGTTATGTCATCAATAAGCGCAATAAATATCACTGAAAGATTTGAAAATATCAACGACCACGTTGAGAATCTAAAAAAGTCTATACTTCGTAAAAGCATAGATAAGCTTAATGGAGACTTTTGACTGATCCTATTTTCTTTTTTGTTCATTTATAAACTAACTGCAAAAATTCAGAAAGTTATTTTTTCGGTGCTAAATATTTATTGAAGAGTAATAAACCAATGATAGTCAAAACTCCAATCATCGAAAAAATAAACCAGAGAGTTCCCGGCTGTTTTAATGTGTCAACAAAATAGACGTAAAGATTTGCACCGAGTATTCCGCCAATACCGCTGCCGATAACACCATAAAGAAATGAATAACCAAGATAGAGAGCTTTTTTATCTTCCGGTGCGATGAGTCCCACATAACTGATAAACTTTGGATGCGCTGTCATTTCACCAATTGAAAAAATAATTATCCCAAGCATAAATACCAGTGGATGAGTTGATATTGCAAGTATCCCCATCCCTACTGTACCAAGCCCGATGCCGGCTATCATAGTTGGCAGTGCTTTTTATTTTTAACAATATTGGAGACAAAAATCTGAAGGAGTATTATAGTCCCTGCATTGATTACAGTTACATGCTCGGCATCAAATTTCCAATTTGGATTTGCTATAAAAACTGACAGCAGTCCGTTCACTAAATTATTTATTGGCGTCATATCCACATAATCCGTAAAGTACCAAAGTACTGTATCAAACATCTGAAAATACAGAATCCAAAAACCCGAATAAATAACTATCATTAGAATGAATCTGAAATCTTTTAGAACAAGAACCGCACCTTTTAACACATCGAAAATTGACTTGGAACTTGCTGGACGCTCGGGTTCTTTATACATCAAAAGATTGAGCAGAAGCATTGATCCGGTACCGACTGATGCCATTATAAAAATATATGACCAGGAAATGTCTTTTAAAATAGGGATAAGTATAAGCGGAAAAATGAATGCGCCAAGATTGATTGACCAATAATAGATTCCAAAACCAAGGGTGGAGTTTGACTCATCCGTTGTACGGGCAATTGTTCCTGAAATTACCGGTTTAAAAAATCCTGCACCGAGTGCCATCATAATTAGACTTAAAAAAACTAAGGTATATCCGGTAAATAAACTTGTGAGAAAGTAACCGAGACTAAGAGCCGCAAATGCAAAGAAAAGAGTTTTTCTATAGCCGAACCTGTCTGCAATTGCACCAGAAAGGATTGGAAGGAAATAAAGGAGAGGTTGAATTGTACTTTTAATTACTCCAACACTTTCTTTGGTAAAACCAAGTCCGCCATCTTTTGTGTTTAGAACTAAATAAACTGAAAGTACAGACATAACACCGTAGTAAGAACCGCGCTCAAAAAACTCCATTATGATTACAACCCAGTAATTCTTAGGAAAGGCGGATAACCAGTTTTTCTTTTTATTAGCTTCCGAAGTCATAAAACTCCTATATAAAAGTTATTGCGAGAATTAAAATTTAAAAAGGTTGGGCAAAAATGTAGAAATGAAATTTTAGAAACAAAAAAAATCCGATTTGAATTATTTTAAGTCGAATAAATTCAAACCGGATTTATAGAAAATGTTATTAGAAACGACGTCTGCTTGAGCCGCCGGAGCCGCTTGATCTGCCTCCGCCGCCGCCGCCAGGTCTTCTTTTGTTATCATCACGTCTTGGGCGAGCTTCGTTTACGGTAATTTTTTTACCTTTGACATCTTTTGTATTTAAACTGTTGATAGCTTTTTGAGCATCAGCTAAACCCGGCATTTCAACAAAGCCGAATCCTTTTGACTGCTGTGTAAATAAGTCCCGGATAATTTTTACTTCCTTGACTTGACCAAACTCTGAAAACAAGTTTGTTAAATCTTCTTCTTTAACATCACTTGCCAGATTTCCAACGAAGATATTCATACTAATAAACTCCTAAAAAATTTTAAATAATTAATTAACAAAGCACCAATGCAATGCTTCTTCCTCCTGTGGATAAAAACTAGAATGAATATTTAGGTATGAATTCAAATTTTTAAGCAGGCAATTGCAAAATAGTAGAAATACTATTCCTAAACAAATCTTATTCTTGTTACCGATGCTTAAAAAACTTTTGCGATCTGAATGAATAAAGTGGGCAAATGGATGGAATTAAATCATTTTTACATAATTAAAATTTAATAGATATTTTCGTGGAGCTAAGCGGGATCGAACCGCTAACCTTCCCGCTTCTATCGGGGCGCTCTCTTACATATTTAGACTTATCACCCCTGAGTTATCATAATCATCAATTTTTTGTGGAGCTAAGCGGGATCGAACCGCTGACCTTCTGAATGCCATCGGGACGCTCTCCCAGCTGAGCTATAGCCCCAAAACTAAATTATGGAAAAGAACTATTCAAAAATATGATTATTATTTTGTTCTGTCAATTCTTAATTGAACTTTAATTTATGTATTGCTTGATTGAGTTCTCTACTATATTTTAAATTAAAAATTAAATGAAAATATTTCTATCTGTTATATTAATTTCGATTTTCTCATCACTTGCAGTATTAAGCGGCTGCAAAGATACTATCACTGTACAGGATTTGGATAATGTTGTAATACCCGATTCGAGCGTTAGTTATTCAAAATATATCCAGCCGATTTTTAGTGTTAAGTGCGCTAACGCCGGCTGTCATGATGAATACAGAGCCGGTGGTTTAAGTTTGCTAACGTGGGCTGAAGCTACAAGTTCCACACGGATAATCTTTCCGTATGATCCCGATCAAAGTGTGCTTGTGTGGACTATTGAATTGAGGTCCGGATTCCCTGTCATGCCGCCTGTAGGTTTTCCATACTTAACTCCCGATCAAATTGAAGGGGTAAGAACTTGGATAAAAGAAGGTGCATTAAATAATTAAACTTATTTATATCCAATCTTCCTGCAAATACCATTTGCACGTGCGTTTAATTCCCTCCTCAATTGAAATTTTCTGACTGTAACCAAAATCTCTCATAGCTTTTGAAGTATCACAAATCCATGCGTGCTGAGTCAAATCCTTTGCTTTCTCGATATTTAAAGTTGCAGGTTTGCTGCTGAACATTGAAAAGAATTGGGCAAATGCTGCAATTCCAAAAACAATAAAATGAGGAACGATTAATTTGATTGGTTTTCTAGCAAGGGTTTTAGAAGTGACTTCACCTACCTCTTTCCATGTATAAAATTTTTCTGATGAGATAAAATAAATCTCACCGACGGATTTTTCTGAGACAGCAGCAAGGTATAATCCCTCAACCAGGTCGGAAACATGAATAAGGCTGACAAGTTTGTTATCGAAACCTACAATTGTTGTTAATCCTTTGCTGAAAGTTTTGAAGTAGATTAAAATCTCAGTATCTCTTTCACCATAAACTGCTGGTGCGCGGCAAATAGTAATGGGAAGCACATCCATAAAAACCTTTGCCACCTCCTCCTCAGCAAGTTTACTCTTTCCGTAAGTGGTAATTGGATTGCAAGGTGAAGTTTCGTCAACTGCTTTTTCATTCTTTGAAGGACCAACTGCAGTTAGGCTGCTGACAATTACAAATTTCTTAATTGTAGATTTGAATTTTAGCGCAGTCTCGAGCAAAGTTTTTGTTGTTTCAACATTTCCTTGAAAATAGCCTGCAGTTGTTTTAGATTTTACGACGCCTGCCACATGAAAAATATAATTAGCACCAACAAATGCTTTTCTGAGTTTGGATTCATCATTCAAGCCGCAATCATAAATTCTAACATTTTTTTCTTTTAACCATTTCAGATTACTTGACTTTCGGGTTATACACCTGACTTCAAAATCCCTGGATAATAATAAATCAACGAGATGACTTCCGACAAATCCCGTCGCTCCTGTTACGATTGCAATTGGTTTATTCATAATAAAATAATTAATCCTTCAATTTTAGATGTCTAAAATTCACGTAAATAACTTTACTATGCAATAGTGATTTATAAATCTTTTAATTAAATTTTCATAGAGATTTACGAACAATATCTAAAATGTACGAACACATCAGAATAAAAAAAATAATTGTCTTGCTTTTAACTTCGCTTCTAATTTACCATTCTGGCGGGTTCATATTAATTTACACTCCTGCTTCCTTTCTTATAAAAAAAGTAACTAAAGAATTAATAAGAAGCGAAATGATAGATTTTCCTGTTGTTAAATTTTCATTCTCACTTGAAGAAATTAATTCCGGGATTGAAGGTTTGCACTGGATTCACGAAAAAGAATTCCGATATAATGGCAATATGTATGACATTGTCAAAAAAGAAACCGCCGGCGACAGAGTGATTTATTATTGTTTTGCCGATAAGAAAGAAGATCTCCTCGAGACTTCTTTCGAAGTTCATTTTCAAAATGGAAAAGAGACCAGGTCACTTGAGTCTAATACTCATAAAATAAATTTATTATCACTGTCGGACTGGATAGCTCAGCCGGCTAATTGTCGTTCAATACTTTTTGCTCTGGGATACTTATTCCCGGCGGCAAGTGAAAGCGAATTAACTCCATTTCTAAATGTTATAACCCCCCCGCCAGAGAACATTTTCTCCTAAATATTTTATACATAATTTTAACTGCATGTCGTTTAGCGAAAGTTAAATAATTGTTCTCGCTAAGAATATTGTATTTAATTCAGCATTGCAGTTTTAAATCATTTTTAAAAAAGGAAAGAGAAAAAAATGTTTAAGATAACGTTTACAGTTCTGATTCTCTTATTTATCTCACTAACTTTGGGAACAAAAGCCTATTGTCAAACCGGTGATTCAGAACAAAAAATTAAAACAACTTATGCCGACACAATTAAATATCAGACTGATGAAGTGGTTGTAACTGGAACAAGAGTGGAACAAAAAATAATTGACATCCCCTACCCTGTTTACCGTATTAATAATTATCAATTTCAGTTTGATAGAAAAGTATCAATTAACGATGTATTGATTTCAATTCCCGGTGTTTTCATGCAATCGCGGTATGGAAACCATGATGTTCGAATATCAATCAGAGGATTTGGAAGCCGATCTAACACAGGTATTCGCGGGATTAGAATTTTACTTGATGGCATTCCTGAATCGGAACCTGATGGGCAAACCAGGGTCGAAGCCATTGATTTCAATGCGCTTGGAAGCATAGAAGTAGTTAAGGGAAACTTATCCTCGCTTTATACCAATGCGCCGGGTGGGGTTATTAATTTCATTAATGATATAAACTTTGATAATTCATTTATCAAAAGTTTTAACGAATTTGGTTCTTTTGGTATGAGACAAAACGGAATCAAAGCGGGAGTTAAAGGAGATGGTTATAAACTTATGGTAAATTATAATTATCACAACTATGAAGGTTACAGAGCGCATAGTCAGGATTACTGGCACATTCTTAATACTGTGCTTGAAACAAATCTTGGCAAAAAAACGAATTTGCAGATACTTGGTTATTTCGCAAACGGTATAATAAAATTACCCGGCTCGTTGACGCAAGATGAATTTTTGGCTTGACCCCTACCAATCTGCCGAGCGTGAAATTGATTTTGATTTCAGGCGTGTCACAAAGAAAGGACGAATTGGTTTACGATTCAATAATTATTTTGATGATGAAAAGAATCATCAATTTGAATTAACAACTTATGGAACAATAAAATATTTTGAGCGAGTTTCAAAATCTTACAGAGTATTTAATAGATACGGATTAGGAAGTACTGCGAGATATATTTTTAGAGCTAAAGTTGGCGAAAGAAAAAATGAATTCTCAATTGGCAATGACTTATTCTACCAAACCGGACCGATTGAAGAATACAACACTGTTAACGGACAGAAAGATGATATCTTAAATTTTCTTAGCGATGAATCTATAAGCAATGTTGGTTTCTACGCGCAAAATAATTTTGAAATTCTGCCCGATCAATTTTCACTTTTGGTTTCGGGAAGATATGATAATGTAATATTCGATAATAAGAACCAACAACTTGCTGCGCAAAATTCAAATCGCCGATTTGAAGCATTTACACCCAAAGCTGCATTCAATTTTAAGCTTACACCCTCCATTGCAGTTTATACTTCTTATGGGCTAAGCTTCGATAGTCCTGCAGGCAATGAGCTTGATAATTTCCCGCTAAGTTCTGATCCCGGGAAATTACTAAATCCGGATCTTCAACCTCAAAAATCTAAAAACTTTGAAGTTGGCATAAAAGGAAATATTATTTCTTTTGATTCTCAATTTTTCCGGAATATTAATTTCGAAGCAACATTTTTCAATACTAAAATTGAAGATGAAATTGTCCCATTTGAAATCTTTGGTGATGTATTCTTTCGAAATTCTGCAACAACAAATCGGCTGGGTATCGAACTCGGTGGTGAGGCAGAAATTTTAAGCGGATTAAATATGAAACTATCCTATACATATTCGGATTTTTCTTATGACAGTTACTCCGCCGAAGTAATTGATCTTAATTCACTCAATAATATTATTACATCTATTCAAGATTTTGGTGGAAATGTTTCTCCAAGTGTACCAAAGCACAATATTTTCAGTGCGTTAGCATACCGACATTTTCTAACAAATGAAATTTCTGCTTTTGTCAGGGCAACTTACAATCACGTAAGTGGAATGTACGTGAATGATCAAAATTCCGAAAAGACTTCCGACTATAATATTGTTGGTGCAAGTATTGGTTCTGACATTGTTTTAAATAACTTAAATTTATTACTTTCAGTTGGAATGAATAATATTTTTGATAGAACCTATGTTGGATTCATAAATATTAATTCAACCAATGGAAGATTTTATGAAGCAGGCGAGCCACAAACCTTTTATGGCAGTCTGAATGTTAGTTATAGACTTTAGTTAGGAATTTTTTATTTTTTGTCAGCCGGTTAATTCAACAAATTTTCCGGCTGATTCATTTATTCATTTTTAGGAAGACCGATGAAAATAATTTATTATTTCTTTTTATTAAGCTTTTTTGTTTTTGATTATGTAGCATTTGCCCAATACAATTTCAGACAGGATGGGGCTTTATCAATATCAGAAAACTATCGTATTCATCCAAGTACTGTAACACAAAGTGAAGTTTTTATTACCGTGCATCCAAATAATCCTGATATTCTATTTTCATCTGCCAACACATTTACGCCTAACCCATTCTTCATCGGAGAAGGAGTCTATACAACAACGAATGGAGGGACAAGCTGGTATGGTAAAGATACACTTAATGGAGGAAATATTTTTTTCCATGGGGGTGAACCGGGAATAACAATTACTGAGAAGGGAAGATTTATAGTCACCAGGGTGGGTAGAGCACCCTTTTATGGTTTGTATTCCCACTATTCAACTGATAACGGAATTACTTGGTCTAACTCTGTAACCATCAGTCAAAATGAAAATGAATATAAAGCGGTATTGACAACGGATGCATTTTCAGGCAGCACTTTTAATGGAAGAGTTTATGCAGCATGGACAAGATTTACACCACCCTACCCTATTATGTTCACATATTCCGACAATGGCGCTGAAAGTTGGATTACACCTAAACAAATCAATAACCCAACTCTTCGCTCAAATGGAGCAGATCTTACGATTGACCAAAGCGGCAAGTTGTATGCTTGCTGGGCAGGGGTACAAGATGTATCACCTTTTACTGAAATCAAAATCGGATTTGCGACTTCTACCGACGGCGGAATCACCTGGAACTCCGATGATAATAAAATTAATATGAACGGCATTAGCGGCGTGTTAAGCGACAAGGCGAATATTCGTGTGAACGGTCTGCCGCGAATTGGAATAGATACAACAGCCGGACAAAGAAACGGCTGGCTTTATATTGTTACTACTCAAATAAATTTAGCTCCTGCAGGAACTGATCCGGATATTATCTTAAATCGTTCTACTGATGGCGGCAGTACCTGGTCATCAGGAATTAGAGTGAATCAGGATGCTTTGAACAATCATAAAATTCAATACTTCCCTGCTCTTCATATTGATCATACAGGAGCCATTAATATTCTTTATTATGACGATCGCAAGACAACCTCTGATTCGGCTGGAGTTTTTCTATCTCGCTCAACTAATGGTGGGGATACATGGATTGACTATGAAGTTTCGGATCATAATTTTATGCCGCAGCCTATTGGCGGATTAGGCGCTGGATACCAAGGCGACAACATTGGACTTACTGCTAATGGTAAATTTATTTTTCCTGCTTGGATGGATAATTCAAGCGGCATTTATCAACTTTGGACAGCGCCGATAAGTTTTACAACTGTAAATGTTGAAAATCAGAATACTATAATTTCACCCACACAATTTTCACTATTACAGAACTACCCCAACCCCTTTAACCCGGCAACTACAATTAGTTTTAATCTTCCAACAAAAAGTTTCACCACCCTTCGTATATTTGATGCGCTGGGTAATCTTGTTCAGACTTTGGTGAATGAAGAATTGAACGCCGGGAAATATGAAAAAATATTTGACGCCTCTAATTTATCAAGCGGAGTTTATATTTATTCGATTCAAACCAAAGACTTCACCGAATCTCATGGGATGATTCTAATTAAATAGAGCGTATGCTTATTCAGCAAATCTCAAATTAATAAGTTACCTCACACATTTGTCATGCTGATGGCATTGCCTCAGAATGACATAAATGTAAACTTTGCGTAAGGTGACTTAATAACTCGCGTTACGCAAAACGGCAAATCTCCGAGGTTTCGATGAATTGGTTTATGAAAATATTTTCAATTAAACACTAACAAACAGCCTCAGGAAGATGCTATTTACAAAACCTTGGAGGTTTTATACTCACCTGCGTAAGATGACTTAATAATTCAACTTCCCAACAACTAAAATAACTTAGGACAGCGATTAAAAAGTTTACTGGAGAATATTACAGTTTAACTCAGATTTTTCATGGCTGTACTTCCAAAGTTGGAAATGGCGCTCTGAAGTTTCATGATGGCACTTCCAAAGTTGGAAATAGGGCTCTGAAGCTTCATGGCGGCACTTCCAAAGTTAGAAATAGGGCTTTGAAGCTTCAAGGTGGTACTTTCAAAGTTGGAAATAGGACTTTGAAGCTTCATAGTGGCATTTCCAAAATCGGAAATAGAACTTTGAACGTTCATGGTCATATTTCCAAAGTTGGAAAGCCAAAATGGCGGGAAAAAGTAGAATTTGACATTCACCGTAGTTGACATCACATAAGTTCAGTTTTACAGAGAATTTTCAAATCTTTCCACATCCGTCTTGCAATTTGATAATGAGATGAGTTTTCAGAATTAACTCGTTACAATTATTAAGAGGACTTGTCAGTCGCATCACGCAAAATAAAATGCATTCATCTTTTACAGAAAATCAAATGTTAATTTTCGATTAAATTTATCTAAATCAGATTTAATAAAATATTAAAATGAAATAATCTTTGCTATATTCTCATAGTTATTTTTCTACTTTGTTCAATGTATGTGTCATTCCATCTATTTGATAAAAATTCTCTAAAAAAAATAATATTAAGGAGGCTAATTGAAAAAGCTATATTTCTTTTTTACACTAATATTTCTAATAAACTTACCAACTTTTGCTCAATTGAGTAAGACAAGTTGGGCAGTCGAGTTTGGCGGTACTTACCCGCGTTTTATAAGTGTATCCGGGACTGGTTATTCTGCTAATACTAACTTTGGCGGATATATCGCATTAAGGAGGATGTTTACCGAGCACCTCGCATTGCGGCTCAGCGGTAACTACACTTATATGACATCAAATTACTACGACGACCTCGGCGGGTTAAATACCCAAAACCTTAATCACCTCGCCGGCAACTTAGATGTGATTTACAATTTTATGCCCTGCGAGACTGCCACTCCCTTTTTTGCATTTGGATTGGGAATTACAAATTTCACTTCCGATAATTCTTACACAACTACTATGGATGCGAACTTCTGGGGTTATCAAATGAATTTAGGAATGGGTGTTGAATGGAAACTATCTGATGATTTTAGTTTTAATACTGAAGCCGAATATATCACGGCATCAAATAATAAAATTGATGGCAATGATAGACAGAATGAAAACACAAAAGGTTTGCTCGGAGGCAACGGTGATACTTATATGAAATTGAATGCCGGTATAATGTGGTATTTCTTGAAAGGAGAACCTTCAGAGCTTTGTGATAAATGCCCGGAAGGCGTTCGTGAAATAATTAGAGAAATTCCGGTTGTTAGTCAAACCCCTCCAACAGAAATAATCAAAGTCATAAAAGACACTGTTTATATTAAAGAGCCAGCTTTATTTGGAGTTCATTTTGAGTTTGATAAATTCTCATTCAGTCCGGAGTCTTATCCAATTCTTGAACATGCAGTTCAAGTGCTGCAAGAAAATCCCGATATAAAAATATTAATCACCGGACATACCGATAGTTATGGCACAAATGATGACAATAAAATTTTATCCTATAAACGGGTAGATGCGGTTTATTCTTACCTTACTTCCAATGGAATAAGTGCTGCTCGAATCAGCAAAGAAAGCTATGGTGAGACGAAGAATGTAAGGGAGAATGATACTGCAATAAACAGAGCATTTAACAGAAGAGTTGAGTTTATAATTCTTTCGAAATAAAACTTTCCCTTGAATGTTACGAGGGTTGTAATTTTACAGCCCTCTCTTTTTTTTGACAATTCTAATTTCCCCTAAATCAACATTTGCATTCAAATACTTTATAGTGATATTTTAGTACAACAATTAAAAGAAATTAGTGATGAGTGTAAAAAAAATTCTTTTCGTTTCAGTTGTATTATTAGTTTTATCGAATCCGATATTCGCTCAGACTGCTTCATCAAATCCGTATTGGGGAAATTTCAATATTACTGCCGGCGGATTGATCACACTGCCTTCAACTGACTATCATAATAGCAGTACAGGCACAGGGTTTAATTTAGGTGTCGAATATTTCCTTCCTTTAAATAGCAATCATATCATTGGCTTAGAATTAACAACAAATAAGTTTCAGGTCAGAGGCGAAGACGATAGAAACAGTATCTCGTCAAATCAAGGCACACAAACAATTCCAAATGAATTTGTTACTCCAATATTTAGCACAAGTTTTTCCTCTTTTTATTCGTATCAAGTTAGTGAATATATTTTCCCATTTGCGGGAGTTGGCGTGGCTTATAACGTTTTTACCCCAAGGGATACTGAAGGAGAAGCTTTGCTCAACAATCGAAAAAGAATTACGACAAAGAATTTTTTAACATGTTTGGTGTTGCGGGGATTAAAGTTTTTATTAGTGATAAATTTTCGGCGAACGTTGATGTTAAATTGTTTAATCCGGTAACAGATAATTTAGATGATATTGAGGCTGGTTCAAGTAATGACTTTTATACTATGTTCAATATAGGCTTATCATACAATATTTTTGGAAACGAGGATTCGGATAGTGATGGAATTCTGAATAAAATTGATTTATGTTCCGAGCAGCCTGAAGATATTGATGGATTCCAGGACGAGGATGGCTGCCCTGATCTTGACAATGATGGAGATAAAATTCCAGACCTAAAAGATGCCTGCCCAAATGATGCTGAAGACTCCGATGGATTTCAAGATGAAGATGGGTGCCCTGATCTTGATAATGATGGCGATAAAATTGCCGATGCAATTGACTTATGTCCAAATGAAGCTGAGGATAAGGATTATTTTCAGGATACAGATGGTTGCCCGGATGAAGATAATGATAACGATGGGATTTTAGATATTGTCGACCAATGTCCCGATTCTCCTGAAACATTTAATAATTTTGAAGACGAAGATGGGTGTCCTGACTCTGCTCCGGTGACAAATAAAAATGAAGATATCAAGCAAATACTTCTTGAAGGGGATTTGATTTTTGGAAGCGAAAATACATCTGTGTTGCCTTCAGCTTTTGAAGAATTAGATCGCGTTGTAGAAATCTTAAGAAATTACCCTGAAGCTAACTGGCGGATTGAAGGTCATGTAGATAGCAAAGGAAGCGAACAATCAATAAGAATAAAATCAACAAAACAGGCGGAAGCTATTCTTCAATATTTTATCTCAAAGGGAATTGATGGTTCAAAATTTGAAATATTTGGTATGGGCGATAAATTTCCGATAGCTAATAATACAACCGAATTTGGACGGCAGCGTAACAGAAGAATTCTTATCGTTAGAGAGCAGTAATTATAGTTTAATATCAGATACTTATACTTAAATCTTTTAATATAAGCACTTGATAAAACTACTTGACAAAAATTGCAATATAAATTAGCTTAAGCGGTCAATATTATCCAATTGAATAAGAATTGCCTGTAAAATTTTCCTACCAACATGAACAACACCTGTTTTTATATTAAAATCGAAATATTTGATCCGGCATAATTAATGAAATCTTTGTCCAAAAAGATTTAACAAGGAACTGACAATGAATAAAAGTTTTGGACACGGAATTACAGGAAAAGGAATCGGTATTTTACATATTGATCCCAATGACGAATACTCTAAAGATTTTACATCCAACTATAAGAATGAAAATAGTAGACCAGTTCCCACAAAATTTGTACTAAGTGTTATTTACTTTATTTCTCTTAGTATATCATTGTTTCTATTGTTTCGATAAAAATATTTATTACAAAAAAAAAGCCTGGAAGTTAAATCCAGGCTTTTTTTTTACTTAAAATACATACTATGATTTTTTTAGAACTTTGGCTGGAACGCCGGCGACTATAGTCTTAGGCGGTACATTTTTAGTAACAACAGATCCTGCACCTACTATCGCCCCTTCACCAATTGTCAAACCGCATAATATAGTGGACGAGGAACCGATGGAAGCTCCATTTTTAATAAATGTTTCTTCAACTGTCCAATCTACTTCAGTTTGAAGAGATCCATCTTCATTAGTAGCTCGCGGGTATTTATCGTTGATGAAAGTAACATTATGACCAATGAAAACATTATCGCCGATGTGTACACCTTCACAAATAAAAGTATGCGATGAAATTTTACAATTTTTACCTATTGATGCATTCTTTTGAATTTCAACAAAGGTACCAATTTTAGAGCCATCGTCAATTGAACACCCATAGAGGTTGACAAAATCAAAGATTTTTACATCTTTGCCAAGTTTTACATTATTAATATTTTTCTTTTCCATACTTTTTTCGGTTAATTCGTTAATAAGCTTCAGCGAAAGAATTTATCTCAATCATTTCCCCTCTGTTCGCAAGAGATTTTGAACTCGCTTCCAAAATTTTGACAATTTTTAGACCATCGTATCCATTTGTTTTGGGTAGGCGATTTTCTATAATTGAAGCGATAAATTCTTTTGCTCCCAAATCCAATGCCTCAGTCTGATTTACCTTTGGAGAGAACATATCCCCAATTCGGTATTGAACCAATGCCTCGTGAATTCCTTCTGTTGTATTAATCTCAATTCCACTATCATAAACTTTTATTTTTTCAAAGTTTTCCATATCATCAAAAACTAACATCTTTTTATCTCCACCGACCATCATTCTTCTAATCTTGACTGGCGATGTCCAATTTACATGGAAATGAGCAAAGCATTTTTCTTCAAAATATACGGATATGTGAGCTACATTTTCTAAACCGTTGAAATTAGCTATACCATTTGCACAAACTGCAACGACCTTTTGAGTATCCATTATGTAATCCATTATAGATAAATCGTGGGGAGCAAGATCCCATATAACGTTAACATCTTTTTGGAATAGTCCAAGATTTATTCTTTCAGATTCAAAATAAAGAATATTCCCTAATTCACCCGATTTAACCAGATCTTTCATCTTTCTTACAGCGCCAGTATAAATGAAAGTATGATCCACAAATATATTAAGTTTTTTCCTCTCAGCTATATCTAATAATTCTAATGCTTCAAGTGAACTCGCCGTAAAAGGCTTTTCTACCCAAATGTGTTTGCCGGCTTCAAGACATTTTTTAGCGATATTAAAATGAGATGCGACTGGAGTAGCGATTACAATGGCATCAACATCACTATTAACTAATTCTTCACAACTATCAATAACTTTGACACTTGGAAATTTTTTCTTAATTGTATTTCTACGTTCAGCTCTAACATCACACGCAATCACTTCAGTGACTTCAGATTGCGATGAAAAATTACGAACTAGATTAGGACCCCAATAACCAAGTCCAATTATTCCGATTTTCATATATTTTTTCCCATTTTCTTAATTGAATAAATTATTTTGCTCCTCTTAAAAAGAGGATTGTTGGAATAGTTTGCAATATAAGTTGTAAATCAAACCAAGGTGACATATTGTTAATATAATACAGATCGAGTACTACTGAATCCTTAAAAGAAACTGAACTTCTTCCCCAAACTTGCCAAACACCTGTACAGCCGGGAATTACGCTCACTCGCCTTCTTTGCCATTCATCGTAGTTTTCAAATTCATAAGGCAAACAGGGGCGTGGCCCAACGAGACTCATATCACCTTTAAGTACATTAAAAAATTGAGGTAATTCGTCTAAAGAAGTTTTACGAATTATATTACCAATCCAGGTTATACGACTATCGTTAATTACTTTGGTATCAATACTTTCAGGCTTTCTATTTTTCATAAAATCGATCATCATTTTTTTACGTTCCTCATCTTCGCCTGAAAGCACATGCATCGATCTAAATTTATAAAAATCAAACTCTTTACCTAGTAACCCAATTCTTTTTTGTTTAAAAAATATTGGACCTTTGGAGGTTGTTTTAACTAAGATAGCTATTGTAATCATGAAAGGCGATAATATTAGGAGCCCAAAAAATGCTCCTAAAACATCAAATGATCTCTTTAGAAAGAGAGTTAAATTATTTTGGTAGTGAGGAGCAACATCCACAATCGGTATGTCGATGTACTTTTCGATATTGAGTTTTTTTGCAACAATATCAAATAATTCTGAAGTTATCCTAACTGAGGTTTGCAGTGTTTTACATTTATCTACGACATTCAGAAATTGCTCATAGCTTTCATTTTCAATTGCGATTAGAATCTCGTCTACCTTATAAACTTTAATAATTTTTTCCAACTCACTAATTCTTCCCAAAACCTTTTTCTCACCAACAACATATGACCCGATAGGTAAATCATCGTCAAGGAATCCTGCAATTTCTAAACCCAGTGGATTTTCAAACAATAATTTTGCTGCGAGTAATTTGCCGGCTTTTCCATCACCTACAATCAGAACATTTCTTCTTAAACTATTTGATTTTAAATATGTAAATAAAGTTCTAAATATTTCTACTCTAACAACATAAATTAATGGACCGCCAATAAAGAGAAATACAATCAGGATAAGACGGGAATCAATCAGCTTATTATTTTCGATAAATAGGGATACAATTACAATTTGCAGTGCTCCATAGTAGAGTGCTTTTAAAATATTCACAGTTTGAGCAGCACGGCTTAATATGATATTGATCCTGTATAACCCGTTATATTTAAAGATTACGATGAAAGACAGTGAAAGCAGAAACAGTACTAGAATGAGCGATCTGATTGAATAAAAAAACTCCAAAAAAGATAGGTTTGTTTCAGTCCTGAGATAGTAAACTGTCATTAAGAATGATGCAAAAATCACTATGAAATCCATGATTCCAAAAAAAGACTTATAACCAGGTAATTTTTTCACTTTGATTTATTATTTTATTATTCAAAATTTTTCAATTGGTATAAGTCTGACTAAAACTGTGCCGAAATCATTCACTCGTTTTCTTTCACTTTATGGAAGATTTATTAGGAAAATGAATGAATACTTGTTCCAAAGTGAGAGATAAATCTTTTTCATTATTATCTTAAGACGCAAAGTTCAAGCCCCCATTTTTGTTTCATAACTAAATTAAATAATTGCTCGATTGATGATAGTCTTTCTTTATATTTTAAGGCGACTTTTCTTCGACCTTTAGTCCAAGAATCGAGATGTTTTAATTTTACTCCTAAAACCGCACCTTGAATACCTTCCATTCTATAATTATGCCCATAGGTTTCATGATAATACTTTTGCGACTGTCCATGTTCTCTATAAAGTTTCACTCTATGAAATACTTCATCATTATTTGTGACAACAGCGCCCCCTTCGCCAAATGCTCCCAAATTTTTCCCTGGATAAAAGCTAAAAGAAGTAGCGTAAGTTGTGCTTCCAATTCTTTTCCCATTGTATTCGGCAAAATGAGCTTGTGCGGCGTCTTCAACTAGCAAAAGATTATATTTTTCCGCAATCTGTTTTAACTTATCTATTTCGGCTGGTTGCCCATATAGGTGCACGGCAACAATTGCTTTTGTTCGTGGTGTTATTGCAGCAACAATTTTTTCCGGATCAATGTTATAACTTAACGGATGACAATCTACAAAGACTGGTGTAGCACCACATAAAGTAGCACCCCAAGCCGTAGCGATAAAGGTATTGGCAGGAATTATCACTTCGTCACCAGCCTTTACACCTGCTGCCCATAGAACTAAATGATTTGCATCAGTGCCTGACGAGGTGCCAAGACAATATTTTACATTATGTTCTTTGGCGAATTCTTGTTCAAAGTTATGAACTGCATCGCCTAAAATAAATGCGGTATTATCAAGAACATTTTGAATTGCATCATCAATTTCTTTTTTAATAGATTTATATTGAACTTTTAGATCGAGAAATGGTACTTGCATTTTGACTCCAATTGGATTTTAGTTTAGTTAATAATTATTTTAATATTATGGATACATAGTATTGTTGATCCATAATTTGAAGCGATTTTTAGCAATTTCTGTGCCTCACTGTATATTGCCTTCCCTGAATCCTATTGATAGTGATAATATAATTGCCATTGGGATAATGAATGAGTCACTAAAAAATAAAAATCCTGTCTCAAAAATATATTTTTCTTCTATTATTTCCTTGAAGAAATGTCTTAACCTAGATTTTTACTCAAAAGTGATTGTTCGATGATTCATTTAAATACTTTTTCTCGTTTTGGCAAAAAGAAAATTGATTTATTAAATTAAAATTGTAAATTTGATTGTGTTATAGAGGAAACTTTTGAAAACTATTGGTACAGGTTTTGAATATTCAGGAACTTACTAAACCCTTAGAGAGGATTATATTATTTTTAGCTTTCCTTCTATTTGGTATTAAATTGGTAAAGAATTATAACTTTAAATAAACTTAATAAACAGATGAAAACATTAATAATTTTTGTCGTTACCTTATTAGCTGTTCTCTATTCTACCTCTTTCGCGCAAAATCTTAATCCCGGAGATGGTATCAGACTTACGCTCTTTAATGTGACTGATCAAATATCCGGCGATTATTTTATTCAGCTCGACCGAACATTGCAGCTCCCCTACATAGGTACAATTTACACAAATGATAAAAATTACCTACTGATTAAAAATGAAATAATTCAGAAGTATGATTCCCTCTATCGTAACCCTGAGTTAACAATTCAACCATTATTTAAGATTAATATTATTGGCGAAGTTAAACAACCCGGCTTTTATTTTGTAACTGATGTTGAAAAATTATCCGGAATTTTTGCACTTGCCGGTGGTGTTACCGGTGATGCCGATATTGATAATATATTTATCATCCGGGATAGTGTCGAGATTGAATTAGACGCACGGGACATGATAGAATCCGGAAACACATTAGGTGATCTAGGTTTAATATCTGGAGATAGAATCTACGTTCCAAGAACATGGTGGGCTGATGCAAAGGGCGTAACCATCATAGCAGGCGCATTAACTGTACTTGTATCGGTAGCCGCATTATTACTAAAGTAAAGTAAATTGAATTAAAAAAAGAATTTTAAGGTTTATATGGCAAAAGAAAAAAATCCTCAATTAAGATCAACGAGACCTAAGAGAAAAGAGAAATCTTTAGTTGATTTACTTCAAATATTAAATAAACATAAATGGTATTTGATAATTTCTGTGGGACTTGCTCTAATAATTGCATTTTTGTACAATTTTATTTCGACACCTATCTACGAAGCAACAGTTCTATTAAAAAAAGAAAACGCTCCAGAAACAAGCATCAAGCCTGATCTTCAGGATATTCTTAATGTTCAAAACCAAGATATAATTGAAACCGAAATGGAATTGGTGCAAACCTGGACTGTGTTAAGAAAAGTTGCTGATTCACTAAATTTATTTTTAACTGTTGATAAAATTGTAAAACCAAATGGTGAATCAATCGAACTGGCTAAAAATGCTATCGAATACGAGAGCCCTGAATTTTACCTTAACGCACCAAACCTTGGTTCTCTTCCTGAGTTCGGCAGAATAAAAGTTAAACAGCTTGATATAACTGCTAAATTTTATGTAAAAGTCAACAATCAGACTAATTTTTCATTATATAGTGCAGAAAATGACAGATTATTACAAACCACAAGTGATTCCTTAACCGCTAACTTTAGTATTGATATAGCCGATATTCCTTTAAAATGGACAAATGCTGAACCGGGTTCTAAAGTCTATTTTACATTAGACAATTACTATTCGACCATTGAAGGATTAAAAAAATCCTTATATGTGCAGAGAAGATTAAAGACCGACGTTTTCGAAGTTTCGATCAAACATTCCTCCCCCTTTGCTGCCGCCAAAATTTCAAATGTGCTAACCGATAAATTTAGAGAGTCGAGAATAGATCAGCAGAAAGAAACAATTCGTTATTCATTTAATTTTGTTGATCAACAGCTTGAACAAATGCAGGAGAAATTAAAATCAGCAGAAGCAAATCTTACAAGTTTCAAATCCTCAGGTCAAATTATGACCATTGATAGAAGTTCTGAAGAACTAGTGAATTTTCTTAGCTCATTAGAAGCTGAAAAGATGAAAACGGAATTGGAGCTTGGACAGTACAAAAACAAGATGGGAGATATGCAGAAGGAACTCGGCAATAAAGGATATTTTGACCAAAGTTTTCTTGCCCCTGAAGGTAATGAACCGACTAACTCCCCTTTCTCTGCAGCGATGAAACAAATGTCAGATCTTGAACTTCAACGACTTGAGCTGCTTCAAAAAAGAACAGAGAGCCATCCTGATGTTATTAAACTTGATGAACAGATAAATCTCGTGAAAAATAAGTTGGGTTCGTTTAATGAAAACACTCTAACTTCCTACGGAATTATTTCAAATGCGTTGGAGCAAAAACTTTTGCAGATTACCAACCTGATGTCCAAGTATGAAGTTAAGATGGAAACGCTTCCAGCACAGGAAAATCGTTTAGTAAACTTAATGCGTCAAAAAAATGTTTATGAGAAAATTTTCACCCTCCTTTTAGATAAACGTGAGGAAATGAGAATGGCAGAACTTTCCAAACTTCAAGACATTGTTATAGTTGATCCCGCACATACCCCTCTGGATCCTATTTCACCTAAAAAACTTCTTAATCTTATATTAGCCATTATTGCTGGTGCTTTTATCGGGGTCATGTCCATCTTTATCCTTGAATTTAAGAACACCAAACTTATTAATCTTGATGAATTAGAGGAAGATTTTAAGATTCCTATTCTTGCTATAGTTCCAGCTTACACTACCGAAATTAAAAGCAAAATTGATAATGCTCAAGATGGCAAATCACGATTGGTAACACTGATGGAAAACGCTGATGGATTTACCGAGTCATTTCGCCTGCTTAAAACAAAAATACTTTTCCAGATGGAAGGAAAAGAAAAAATATTCCTCGTAACCAGTTGTGAAGAAAATACTGGAAAAACGAGTGTCGTTTCAAATTTGGCTGTCTCCATCGCACAAGAAAATAAACGCGTTCTTGTGATAGATTGCGATTTAAGAAAGGCAGAGCTCTCTTCGAAATTTGACATCTCCGAAAAATCACCCGGCTTGATTGAATATTTAATGAACGATGTGCCGCCAAAAATTTACAATAAAATATTAAAAAGAATTGACATACTTCCGGCTGGCGGAACTACGGAGGACTCCGGTAATATTCTTAACTCAGAAAAGATGAAATTGTTATTCGAGACTATTAATTCATCTGCTTATGATTTTATTATAATTGATACTCCCCCTGTTACTCGTGTTGTTGATACTTTGATACTCGGGCGTTTTGTGAAAGATGCCATACTCGTCGTTCGTCCTGGCTTCTCTTTTAAAGAGAGTGTTTACGGTGGTATTCAGGATATGATGCAGGCAAGCATCAAGATACGCGGAATAGTAGTCAATTCAGCCGATGTCGAAAAATCTTCATATAGATATCGTTACGGATATGGATATGGATATGGACATAAAAAATACGGTGAAACTTCTAAACAAACTGTTCAGAGCGGTGAAGTTGTTGAATCAAAAGCCTGATTTCATTTTATAAGTTCAATAGATAATAATTTTTTGCTTTAGAATTAATGCTTACAAATCCTCAAGTATCTATTAAAGGATGGGAGAAAAATGTACTTTCAAATCCCGACTATTCATTCTTTAACACAAAAGAATGGTTAGAATTAATTATAGAATCTTATAATTATAAAAATATTTCTGTTATAAAGGAATGAGCCCGATTCATCATTTGAATACTTCCCTTTAGTTGAGATAAATAGTTTTATCACAGGCAAGAGAGCAGTATGTCTGCCTTTCAGTGATTATTGCGAACCTCTATTTGCCGATCAAACTGCTTTTGACTATTGCTTCAATAAACTATTGAAGCAAGGAGAAAAAGCCAAATGGAAATATCTTGAAATTAAAGGAGGGGCAAAATTCCTTTGTCTGCGCGAACCTGCCACTATTGACTTCGGACATCTTCTCTACCTCAATTCAGATGAGCAAAAATTGTTCAGTTCATTTAGCAGCAATACAAAAAGAAATATTAAAAAATCACTCTCTGAAGGACTCGAGGTTGAAATTTCAAGCACTCAGAAAGCAATGAATGATTATTATAATTTGAATCTGATCACTCGAAAGCGCCACGGTTTGCCTCCTCAGCCGTATAATTTTTTCCAAAATTTATTTGAAAAAATCATAAGCACAGGAAAGGGCACTATATGTCTCGTATCTCACGATAAACAGATTATTGCGGGTGCTGTCTACCTCCATTATGGAAAAAAAGTGTTGTATAAATACGGTGCGTCTGATCTTTCATTCCAAAATTTAAGAGCAAATAATTTAGTGATGTGGGAAGCGATTCGTCATTACGCTGCACTGGGTTATGAAGAATTTTACTTTGGCAAAACAGAACCGGAAAATGACGGGCTAAGAAGATTTAAGAATGGATGGAACACTGTAGAATTTGAAATTAAAACTTACCGTTACGATTTTAGGAAAAAGGATTTTGTGAAACTGACAACCAAAACTCATGGCGAGCATAACAAATATTTTGCTGCACTTCCAATTCCAGTATTGAAAGCAATAGGTAAAATAGCTTACAGACATATCGGTTAAGAATCAAATTGCTTAGTTTAGGGAAACTATTACATGGAAAAATTATCACCTTGAAACACTGTGTCCTGTTTAAGCATTAAATTTGTTCTAAATATCAAATAAATTAAAGAAATTTTACTGGAACATTATTTGTTCTAAATTAGCAAAAACATTCACTTGTTCGGTGGGTGAGATAATTTTATAAATTCTAATCTGAGGAATAAATGAAAATCCTAATTGCAAGTTCGATTCATAAAAGTGCTATTGAAAAACTTCAAAAAGAGCATGATGTAGTCTGTTCTTTTAATGCTTCTGAAGAAAGCCTTATCTCAGCAATAGCTGACCGTGAGATTTTAATTTTTAGAAGCGGCGTAAAAATTTCCACTGACGTTTTAAAAAGCGCTCCTAATCTAAAATTGCTTTTACGTGCTGGATCGGGACTTGACAATCTTGATTTAAATTATGTTAATCAAAGAGGTATAAAGCTAGTCCGTATTCCTCAGCCGGGGGCAAAAGCAGTTGCAGAACTAAGCTTCGCATTTATGCTCGCTTTATCCCGAGATTTATTCAAAGCAGATTCTTCATGGAGAAATGGGCATTGGGTAAAATCCGAAATGAACGGTTACTTGCTCACCAATAAAGTTTTAGGTGTGGTTGGATGTGGAAATATTGGGTCGCGGGTTGGAGCAATGGGGGCGGCATGGGGAATGAATGTTTTAGGCTGTGTCCGTCATTCCAATTTAACTAATGAATTCATTTCCGGAATGAAAGCTAAAGGCATTAAGATTACTTCATTTGATGAAGTTGTTGCAAACGCTGATTATTTGAGCATTCACGTACCGCTTGATGATTCAACAAGAAATCTTATAGACCAGAATGTTTTGAATAAAATGAAACCAGGATCATATTTGATGAATCTTGCAAGGGGTGGTGTTGTAAATGAACAGGCATTGTATCACGCATTAACGGAAGGTGGAAAACTTAGAGGCGCCGCCACTGATGTTCACGTTGCCGAAGGCGAAGGTAAAATTTCTCCTTTAGCCGAATTGAAAAATGTTATTTTGACCCCTCACATTGGTGCCCAGA
Source organism: Ignavibacteriales bacterium (assembly GCA_016709155.1). Classification (NCBI taxonomy): domain Bacteria; kingdom Pseudomonadati; phylum Ignavibacteriota; class Ignavibacteria; order Ignavibacteriales; species Ignavibacteriales bacterium. Next base: position 219,485 of record JADJEI010000006.1, read on the forward strand.
CAATTGATTCGCAAAAAGAAATAGGCGAAATAATTTTATCAACTGTCGAAGAATTTGACAAAGAAAAAATCAAAGTTTTACAGGAATCATCAGTAATTTAATTTTATTGACGAATAATTTTTACCTAAAATCGAAGAGAGCAATATGAAAAAGACAACTCAATTTAGACAAATGCTTTTATCGCACGAAACCGAATTTATAATGGAGGCACATAGCGGACTAAGCGCAAAGATCGTGCAGGAAGCAGGCTTCAAAGGAATTTGGGCAAGCGGCTTATCAATGTCTGCTGCCATGGGTGTAAGAGATAACAATGAAGCAAGCTGGACTCAAGTGCTCGAGGTTCTGGAATATATGAGCGATGCAACTGATATCCCCATCCTTGTTGATGCAGATACAGGCTATGGTAATTTCAACAACGTTCGCCGCTTAGTAAAAAAACTTGAGCAGCGAAATGTCGCAGCAATGTGTATCGAAGACAAGCTATTTCCAAAAACTAATTCTTTTATTAATGGTGAACAGCAGGAACTGGCAAACATTGAAGAATTTTGCGGAAAGATAAAAGCTGCAAAAGATACTCAATCAGATGATGACTTTTGTGTCGTTGCCCGCGTGGAAGCATTGATTGCAGGGCTTGGACAGGATGAAGCATTGCGGCGTGCTGAAGCATATTATAAAGCCGGTGCCGATGCAATTTTAATTCACAGCAAGATTGCCGCTCCTGATCAAATTTTGGACTTTATGAACGCCTGGCAGAATCAGGCTCCAATTGTTATCGTTCCAACGATGTACTATAAAACTCCAACTAAAGTTTTTGAAGATGCCGGTATCAGTCTTATTATTTGGGCAAATCATCTCTTAAGATCTTCTATCAAAGCGATGCAGAACACTGCACAACAAATTTATAGTGAAAGATCACTACTGTCCGTTGAGCCGGAAATTGTTTCGGTTAAAGAAATTTTCCGACTACAAAATGCTGATGAATTGAAGCAAGCAGAGAAAAAATATTTGCCGATGATCGGTGAATCGGTTAAGTAAATTTTAACTATCGCTGCACTTTGAATGAATTCAAACATACAAAATTTATACAATTATGATCTGCATGGTATTGTACGATTAAGGTTAGTAAATCCATCTGATAAAGATTTAAAAAAATTTAACAATGCATTTGGCGAATATCAGTGTCAAACAGAAAATGAACCTGATATTAAAATTACTTTCGTCAATAAAATTGATACTCCCCTTTTAACATACATTGGTTTAAATAACGCAGCCTTTGATGAAAATGGCTTTTACATATTATCAACAGGCAGAAACCAGCTTAAGGTTAAAATCCCATTCGATAAAATTGGTGAAGACTTTGAAATAATTTGTGAATCCGGTACTCCTGAAATTCCAATGCTTCGTCATTTTATTAATTTAATTTTTTTGAAAAAAAATTATATCCCCCTTCATGCTTCTGCATTCAGGTTCAATGATCAAACAGCGCTTGTAATGGGATGGTCTAAAGGCGGGAAGACTGAATCACTGCTAGCTTTTGCTAATAATGAAGCAGAATATATTGGCGATGAGACAGTAGTAATTTCTCAAGATGGAAAAACAATTTTTGGAATACCTGTTTCTGTTTGTGTTTGGGAATGGCAATTTGAACAGATACCAAAACTTCTTCCTAAACTTCCGAATCAAAAAATAATGCTTTTCGGTTTGATCCATTTTTTTGATTCACTTTACAAATTTCTAAAAAAGTCTTTTCTAAAAAATTCTTTTCCAACAAAAGTACTTGCCGAAGCAATGCCCGCATTCAGACGGCAACTTAATATCAGAGTTGAACCAAAGACTATTTTTAAAACAAAAATGATCAAATCAAAGTTATCGCTCGATCATATTATCTTAATTATGAGCCACGATAATGATGAAATAAAAGTAGAAAATTGCAGCATAGATGAAGTGATTGATCGAATGATAAATTCTCAGAATTATGAAATCGCTTCGTTCATTGAGCAGTATTTAACATTCAAGTATGCATTTCCAAATCTTAAAAATGAATTGCTCGAAAATATTGGAACAAAACAAATGGCTTTGTTAAATGAAGCGTTCAAAAACAAAACCGCTCACAAAGTTGTTCATCCCTATCCTGTTTCGTTTGAAAAATTGTTCGACAACATGAAGATTATTTTTGAGCGAAATAATTCATCAAATCATCAAGCAATGTATCCACCAACAATAAAATCAGTCGAAGTTAAATGAAAACGATAGCTTTAATTGGAGCTGACGGCTCGGGCAAAACAACTGTAGCTAAAAAAATAATGCAATCTCCTCCGGTTCCATTAAAGTATTTGTATATGGGATTGAATATTGAGTCAAGTAATTATGCTCTCCCAACCTCACGATTAGCATATAAAGTAAAACTATGGGAGTACAAACGCAAGCACAAGCACTTGAAAAATGTCGAGTTAAAAAATATCTCTCTTCACCAAATAGATGACAACCGAAGAGGAGATCCGAGAGGAAAGGTTGGGGCAACAGCAAGATTAGTAAAAAGAGTTTCAGAGGAATTATACAGGTTATTTATATCATGGACATTCCAGATACGCGGCTATAATGTATTGTTTGATCGTCTCTTTATATTTGATGCGGCTACAAGCGCTACCGGCGAAGAATTAAAAAAGCAGCGCTTTACAAATAAAATACATAGATGGTTTCTCAATAAAGTTTATTCGAAACCGGATCTAGTAATTTTTCTGAACGCCCCCGCAGAAGTACTTTACGAACGAAAGCATGAGGTTGATGTTGAATATCTAAAAACGAGAACCGAAACATTTTTGAAAGTTGGTAAAGCATTAAAAAATTTTGTAATCGTTGATACAACACAGCCAATAGAAAAAGTTTTCAATGAAGTCAATAATACTATAATTGATTTCGTGAATAATGGAAAATCAAAATAATATTAAATGAAAAGTTAAACCGGCAGCAATGGAAAAAATAAAAAGTAAAAACGGAAAACCTTACGCAGTTCTTATTGATATGGATTATCTCACCGGACTTCAGTCTTCAAGATTGTTAGCCGAGCGCGGAGTGCCTGTTCTTGGAATGGCTAATAATCCAGATCACTATTGTGCGCGAACAAATACTTGTGAAAAAGTTTTTAAAGTAGATACGAAAACTCAAGCATTGATAGACTTGCTAATGGAAATGGGTCCAAAGTTTGAATTAAAGCCCGTTCTCTACCCCTGCCAGGATAACAGTGTGCTTTTAGTTTCACGCAATAGACAGCAGCTTTCAAAGTATTATCACATTTCCCTGCCCTCAGAAGAGACAGTGGAGCTGCTGATGGATAAATATAAATTTTATGACTTTGCAGTTAAAGAAAATCTTCCCGTTGCAAAATTCTACTTATTAAAATCTAAAGATGAAGCAATCAGTGTGGCTAAACATCTGACTTTCCCGGCGATAATCAAGCCTCCGATGAAGAGCGCAAAGTGGGAAAAATATTCAAAGCTACATAAAGTCTATAAAGTTTTTAGCGAAGAAGAATATCTTAAAACTTACGAAATGTGTTCGCAGTGGGCAGATACTCTGATGGTGCAGGAATGGATTGTTGGAACTGATTCAGATCTGTATTCGAGCAATTGCTATTACAATTCTAAGTCGGAACCATTAGCAACTTTTACTGCAAAAAAATTAAGACAATGGCCTCCGGAAACTGGAAATACAGCGCTCGGAATTGATTGCATTGATGATGAAGTCGTTAGAATTTCGCACGAACTTTTCAAGAAAGTTAATTACATCGGCTTAGTTTACCTCGAATTAAAAAAAGATATTCGTACCGGGAAATATTATATCATCGAGCCAAACATCGGCAGACCGACGGGCAGATCAGCTTTATCCGAAGCTTGCGGCGTTGATTTACTTTTCACTATGTACTGCGATTGTCTCGGATTACCACTCCCCTCTTCAAGATTTCAGACTTACAAAGGAATTAAGTGGATCCATATTCGAACTGATCTTCAGTCAGCGATAAATTATTGGAAAAAAGATAAGTTAACAATAAGGGAATATTTTAAATCAGTAAGCGGTCCGAAGTACTTTGCAGTATTTTCTTTGAAAGATCCTAAACCGTTTCTTGGTGAAATGAGTTTGATATTCGCTTTCATATTCAAGTCACTATTTAGCGGAAAAAAACTTGAACAAACTTAATATCAGATTATCCACCGTTAAAAAGACTTAAAATATTTTTATTAATCTTTTTCCGAAATGAGATTTTTTCAAAATATTAATACATAAATATTAGAATTTTCTGTCAAAATAAATCATCAATTGTTTGCAGATGATGATTTTTATTTTTAATATTGAAAAGACATTTCGAAGTGAGTAAGAAAAATATTTATTGAGTATGATAAAATCACAAAGAGTTCAAAATAAGCTTTTAATAATACTAAGTTTGCTTTTAGTTACTGCAGTTGTTCAGGCGCAGAGTTTTAAAACTATTACTTCTTTAGGTACTATAAACGCCAATGCAACTACTGCTGATAAACCTCAATCCAAAGTTTGGTTTTATGGTGGATACTGGTGGACTGTAATTCCGGTAAGTGGTGGGACATATATTTACAGGTTGGAAGGCACGACATGGACACAAAAAAATCAACTTTCAGGTTCTAATTCATTTAAAGCGGATGTTAAAGTACAAGCCGATATTGTCAATATTCTTCTCGTTTCACCTAACACTCCATCTTCGCAAACTGCAAAGTTTTTGAGATATGAATTTGATTCAGGTACTTCTACTTACTCCTTGCTTAGTTCTACTAATATATCTCTTGATTCCTACTGCGAAACTGCCACAATTGATATTGATAAGAATGGAAGATTTTGGTTAGCTTCGGATGGTGGAGGATCAGGAAGTGGAGATGGTGATTTAAAAAATATTAATGTTCGGTGGAGTGATTATCCTTATAATTCATTCAGTGCCGCCATAACTCTTGCCACTGGTGTTGGCGGTGATGACATTTGCGCAATAACAGCTTATGATCCGGATGGACTTAGCAAAATTGGAGTAATGTGGTCAGATCAACCCAATACTCAGTTCAGATTCGCTTATCATATTGACGGGGATGATGTTAATACTTGGACAACCGAAACTATTGTAACTGCTTCTGACCCTAACGCAGGAGTTGGAGATGATCATATCAATTTAAAAGTTGCCTCTGATGGAACCATTTATGCTGCAGTAAAAACCGGATATGATGAACCAAACTATCCTGAGATAGGGTTATTAGTAAAACATAGTAATGGAACATGGGATCCACTTTATACAGTCACCGAAGGAGACGACAATAATCCAGGAACGCGACCACAGGTAATTTTAAATGAAACAAAAGGATTAATAGCAGTTTTATACACCGCATCACGTGGAAGCGACGATGATATACTGTATAAGGAATCTTCGATCAGTTCGATCAATTTTTCCCATCCTGAAAGATTTTTAGTCTATGGAAGTTTGAACCTGAATAATATTTCTACAACAAAGCAAACTTTTTCGGATAGTGTTGTTATTATTTTTGCTACCTCCTTAAATGTTTGGCATGGAGTAATTGCAAAATTATCTGCAGATTCAACAACTAATGGAGCAGGTTTTGCATTCAACTTGGATGGATCTAATGATCAATTAAAAAGGGGCGCTTCATCTTCCAGCTTAAATATCACTACTGCAATTACACTAGAAGATGGATAAGTCCTAACATTCAAAAAAAACCAATCACTAATTAGTAAAACTACCGCATCCACTGGTTATGATCTTGCATTAACTTCAGGAGGTAATGTTACCTTCAAAATAAACTCTACAACCTTGACTTCCTCTTCATCTTATACGGCTGGTAGTTCAGTATGGACTCATATAGCTGCAACTTACAGCTCAGCCACAGGGATGAAGATATACATAAATGGAATTTTAGATAATTCAAATTCAACATCAGGCACAATTAGTACCAATTCGAGCAGTTTCTATTTAGGATCTGAGAACACATTCAATTTCTTTGAAGGACAGTTGGATGAAATTAGAATTTGGAATGTTGTTAAAACAGTCGATGAGATCCGTACAAATATGTGCAAAAAACTTACAGGCTCCGAAAGTGGATTAATAGCCTACTGGAATTTTGATGCACCTGAAGGATTACATGTAAATGACAAAACATCAAACAACAACTATGTTGATGCTCACGATATTCCGGTCTATGCTTATAGCTGGTCTGGTGCTGCAATTGGCGATGAAAGCGCTTATGATTATGATCCAACTGGTAGCTTCACCCAAAATTTAAGTCATTCTGATGGCGACGAGATAACAGCAACAACCACTAGCGGAACAATAACGGGATTACAAGTTTATCGTGTTGATTCTACTCCACTTCGGTCAGGTGCTTCAAATAATTCAGGCACTTACACAAACATTGACCCGTTGCGTTATTGGGGTGTAAAAGTTTTTGGAACCAGTACACCGACTTACACTCTTGTTTATAATTATAACGGTCACCCGGGAATTACTTCCGAAAACGGATTAAATCTTTTGTATCGAGATAATCTGGCTGATGACACCTGGGCAGATTTAACCGCTACATTGGATCAAGGTGCCAATACTCTTACCAAAAGTGGTTTGACGGGAACTGAATTTACACTTGCAAGCAGCAACGCACCCCTTCCTGTTGAGTTATCATTGTTCAGCGGCAGGATCATTGGCGGAAATATTATTTTAAATTGGGAAACAGCCACAGAAGTTAGAAATTACGGTTTTGATGTTGAGAAATCTATTGATGGAAAAAACTTCAGTAAGTTTGGTTTTGTGCAAGGCAACGGAAACAGCAATTCGACTAAGTATTATTCATTTGAAGACAATTCTCCCGAAACTGGAATTAATTACTACAGACTGAAACAGATTGATACAGACGGCTCGTTTGAATATTCCAAAATCATTTCTGTAAATTTAAATATCCCGATAGAGTTCAGCCTTTCACAAAACTATCCTAATCCTTTTAACCCCACCACTACTATTGATTTTACGCTTCCATCAAACACTTTCGTTTCGTTAAAAGTCTATGATCTATTAGGAAAACAAACAGCCTTGCTGATTACTGAGCAAAAAGAAGCAGGCAGTTATTCTCTTCAATTTGATGGTACGAATCTTGCCAATGGTAATTACATTTATGTAATAAACGCAGGAGGCAAAGTCATTACTAAAAAGATGACTTTGTTAAAATAATCACCTCCCGCAAATAATTCGCATTTTGGAATTGTTTGCAGAAACTCAAGCATGTTTTAATTAATGATAACTACGTGAGTTATTCAGGAATTTTTGTGATTTTTTATTTACAATTTTAGAGGGTAAGATTTTTACCGAACTACATGTAATTTTTTCTTATTGAATTTAATGAACAAAATAATTTTTATTGATAACCAAAATTTAGAATTAGAAACCAAATGGGATAAATTTGTTGCCTCACATCCGGAAGGACAAATTTATTTTACTACAAGCTGGCTTAAAATCATTCAACAGGAATCGGGAGAAAAACTCATTCGTTTAGCCTGCGTTGATGATAAAAAAAATATTCTCGGCGTCATGCCGTTAGTTACTACGAAAGGTTTCCCGCTGGGAATGGGTGGTGTAACCGCTGCTGCAAGATTATCCTCCCTGCCCCGCACTCCAATCGGTGGTCCGCTTTCTAATTCAGATGAAATCGATACTCTCCTGCTTGACGAAGCTATTAAACTTCAAAAAATTTCAGTGGAAAAATTCTTCAGGTAAAATCACTTTCGGATAAATTGAACAATTCAAAAGAAGAATTAGCATGTATTCCCTGGCGTGAGTCATATATTTTCGAAATTCCTGGTGATAAAAATGCTGAATTAAGATTCGGCGATTCACGAAACCATAGTGCAATTAAAAGAGCGGTAAATAAAGCTGCGAATAATGGTGTTACTATTCAGATTACAAATTCCGATAGTGATTTAATAGCTTGGTATAAACTGTATTTGGATACAATGCGATTTCATTCAACTCCGGCTCGATCATTAAAATTTTTTCAAGCATTATGGGAAAAATTCCATCCTTCAGAAAATCTTAAACTTTATCTCGCAATTCACAAAGATAAAATTATATCCGGATCTCTGCTGTTTTATTTTAATGGTTATGCTATTTATGCCTTTAATGGAAGCGATAGAAGCACCTTCGAATTACGCCCAAATGATTTAATTCATTGGCAAGCTATCTCAGACGCCCAACAAATCGGATGTCATACTTATGATTTTGGTGAGGTTTCAAAAAATGAAGCGGGATTAGCTGCTTACAAGAAAAAATGGGGAACAAAAATAATTCAGATATACCATTATTATTTCCCAGAACAAGTATCACTTTATGGAAATGAAATTGACATTGAAAGTGTGCAAGGTGGAAACAAAAGATTATTGAAAGACTGCCATTAAATGTTTCTGCATTGCTAGGAAAATGGACATACAAGTATCTTTAATAAAATAAATTTTATTACAATGCTCGCTAAAATTTTTTACATATTAAAACCATTAATCCCAAGAAACGTTCAAATTTTTTTAAGACGTATTCTTATTAAAATTAAAATTAAAAAGTTTAAGGATGTTTGGCCTATACTTGAATCCGCTGGAATGAAACCGAAGGAGTTCCCCGGTTGGAAGGACAATAAAAAATTTACATTAGTTTTAACCCACGACGTTGAACTTCAAGGCGGGCATGATAAATGTGTCGAATTAATGGAACTTGAAAAGAATCTCGGTTTCAGATCATCATTCAATTTTGTCCCCGAACGTTACAACGTTTCTTCAAAAGTTAGAGATGAGTTAGTTCGGAATGGATTTGAAGTTGGTGTTCATGGTTTAAATCACGATGGAAAACTTTTTAGTTCGAGAGAAGTTTTTTCGACGAGAGCAAAAAAGATTAACGGGTATTTAGAGCAGTGGAATGCAGTTGGATTCAGAGCGCCTGCAATGCACCACAATCTTGAATGGCAGCATGAACTAAATGTCAAATATGATCTTTCAACTTTTGATACTGATCCATTCGAACCACAGTCTGATGGCGTTGGAACAATTTTTCCTTTCTTCGTAAAACGGAATGGCTCCACAGAAGGATATTGGGAATTTCCTTATACTCTGGTTCAAGATTTCACTCTTCTTGTTTTAATGAATGAATCAAATGACATCTGGAAAAAGAAATTAGATTGGATAGCTGAAAAAGGAGGGATGGCATTATTAAATGTTCATCCTGATTATATAAACTTTTCGCATACTCCAAATAAAACCGAAGAATTTCATGTAAGTCAATACGAGGGATTTCTAAAGTATGTTAAATCGAAATACAAAAATCAGTACTGGAATCCACTACCAAAAGAATTAGCTGAATATATGGATCAAAATTACTTATAGTGTCATAAGTAGTATGAGATGTGCTATGCTGATGATTATTTTTTTAATCTTATAGCAAAGTATATTATGTATAAAATTATTGGTGCTGTTTCTTCCGACAATAGAAGAATAGAAGATTTTCTTTCAGTAAATCACGATGCAACCTTCTACCATCTGCCCAAGTGGCTAGAGATACTCGCGAAAGAGTCCTCACAAAAGGCGATCAAATTGATTTGTATCAATGAACTGGGAAATATAGTAGGTTATATGCCGCTCCTATTTACCAAAGGATTGCCGTTTGGTTTAGGAGGGATTTTAGTTGCACGAAGGCTGGCTTCATTACCGCGCTCGCCAATCGCAGGACCTATAGCCGAAAACCCTGAAGTGTTAAAACTATTAATTGATTCAGCAATTGATTTAACTAAATCTAAATCAAAGATAGTTTTACAATTAAAATATGAATGTGGAAACCTGGATAAGATTGATGACAAATTAGTTTGTGTTCCCTGGAGGAAAGCTTATTATAAAGAAATTCCGTCACAAGGAATTAAAATATCCTTAGCAAGTCACAGTGTAGAAAAAGAAGTTCAAAGAGCTATAAATAAAGCAAAAGAAAATAATATTAGTATTCGCGAAGCTGAAACCATTGATGACCTGCATAATTGGTATCATCTGTATCTGGAAACAATGAGATTTCATACAACACCGGCAAGGAGATTCGGTTTCTTCAAAGATTTATGGGATGAATTTCATAGTGCTGGCTTAATGAGTATTTCTTTAGTTGAGATGAAGGTAAACTCGAAGACTATTCTTTTAAATGGTGCAATTTCTTTTCGTTATAAAGAAAGAATTTATGGAGCATTCAAAGGAAGCAGCAGGAAATATTTTAAGTTCAGGGTGAATGATTTACTGCATTGGTACGAGTTAAATAAGGCACAGGAGGAGGGTTTTAAAATATTTGATATGGGAGAGGTACAGGGCGAGCACGATGGCCTTGATCACTATAAAAAGAAATGGGGCATGGCCGAAAGTGAAATTTTTCATTATTACCTTAAATCTGATTATAAGCCAAAAGAAAAATTAGATCCCGGAAATAATTCTTCATTGGTTGCAATAATTTGGCGTCATTTACCGCTGCCATTAATCGAATATTCAGGATCAATCACAAATCGTCTTCTTTGAGAGATTTAGATAAAAAAAATATGATATTAAATAAATTTATATGAGCGAGATAAAAACTAAGGAAATAAATATCTGCATGGTGGTTTTCTCCTCTTACCCGATAGATGTTAGAGTGAGAAGAGAAGCTGAAGCACTGATTGCAGAGGGTATGAAAGTAGATGTTATTTGTCGAACCTCACGCGGTGAACTGCCGCAAGAAAATGTGCGCGGTGTGAATGCTTATCGGCTCAAGTTAAATCGAAAAAGAGCCGGTAAGATCGGTTACATTTGGGAATATTTGTATTTTTTCATGTGGGCATTTTGGAAAGTGACAGTATTAAATTTCTCAAAACATTATGACATTGTTCACGTACATAATATGCCGGACTTTTTAGTTTTCACAGGCTTCATTCCAAAATTATTTGGCTGTAAATCTGTAATTGATCTTCACGATCCAATGCCGGAGCTTTTTACTTCTATATTTAAAACTTCACAAGATAGCTTTGTCTATAAATTTTTATTGAAAATTGAAAAGTTTAGCATTTGGTACTCCGATGTAGTAATTACCCCGAACATTGCATTCAAAAATATTTTTTCAAAAAGAAGCTGCGCCGAAAATAAAATTAATATTATCATGAATTCTCCGGATGAAAATGTCTTCAAGTATTTTAATGAGACTGATAGAAGCGAATCGCTGAAATCAAAATATGTTTTAATGTATCACGGCGCAATCATCGAACAACACGGGCTTGATATTGGACTGAAGGCAGTAGCGCTGCTGAGGAATAAAATTCCTAATATAAAACTTGTTATTTTTGGTTCAGGCAATTTTCAATCAAAAGCAGAAAAAATCATTGATGAATTAAGTATAAAAGATTTGGTTGAAATAAAAGGATCTGTAATAAATGATGAAATTGCTATGTTCATTCCGAAGATAGATTTAGGTATAATACCAAATAGATTAAATAATTTTACTCAACTAAATTTTCCGGTTAGAATTTTTGAATACTTAATAAATAAGAAGCCTGTTATCGTCCCTAGAACAAAAGGCATTTCGGATTACTTTGGCGAAGAATCAATTTTTTATTTTGAACCGGGGAATGCTGAAAACCTTGCAGAAAAAATTTACGAAGTTTATACTAATGAAAATTATAGAGAAGACACTCTGCAAAAAGCAATCAGTGTTTATCAAAATTACAGATGGCAGGATCAGAAGAAACAACTGGCTAAAATTGAAAGAGAATTAGTCAAAGACAAATTAAATAATTCAAAATTACTTTAATATTTATACTGACAATTAACAATCCATGATTAGATACGTTCTTATAACTCCGGCAAAAAACGAAGAAGCCTACATAACTAAAACTATCGAGTCGGTAATAAAACAAACTATTAAACCGATTAAATGGGTAATAGTTAGTGACGGTTCTACAGATAGAACTGATGAGATTGTTGAGAAATATTTAGTTGACAATAAATTTATGGAGCTAATTAAAAAAAGTAGTGATAAGACCAGAAATTTTGGAGCTAAAGCTCGAGCTATTTCACTCGCATATCAAAAACTTAAGGAATTAGATTTTGACTACTTCGGTAATTTAGATGCTGACGTTTCATTTGATCCGAATTATTATGAAAACATTTTAAATGAATTTGCGATGAATCCAAAACTAGGAGTGGGTGGAGGAATAAGATATGACCTTATTAATAATAAATTTCAGATGTTAAAATGTGCACCCGATAGTGTTGGTGGTCCCTTCCAACTTTTCCGTCGAAAATGTTATGAGGAAATCGGCGGTTATAAACCACTTCGTTTTGGTGGTATTGATGCAGTGGCTGAAACATCGGCAAGAATGTTGGGGTGGGAAGTGAAACACTTTCCCCAAAATAAAGTATTCCATCATCGTCCAACGGGATCTGCGCATAATAATATTATCAAACAAAAATTTAGAGCAGGGTTAAGAAATTATTCGATTGGTTATCACCCATTATTTCAGATATTTAAATTGGTCAGCAATATTTCATTACCCCCTTACTTTTTGGGAAGTCTATTTTTATTCTCAGGATATATTTGGGGAGCGATAAAGAAATATGATATGCCTATTTCAAAAGACTTTAAAGACTATCTAAGATCGGAGCAGCTTAAAAAAATCCGAACCAGTCTTAAACTTGATTGATTAAAATAATTTACATAGTTATGAATAACATTAAAATATATTTTTATGCTGCTTAGCGTTTGTATTGCAACATTTCAAAGACCGGAATTACTAAAAAAACTACTGTTTAGTTTAGTAAGCCAAAAAATAGAAAAAGAAATTCTTTTAGAAATAATAGTAGTTGATAATGATAAGAATGAAACTGCACGAAATATTGTAACAGAATTTAACGATACTGATAAATTTAAGTACTCTTATCTTGTTCAACCGGAAAAAAATATAAGTCTCACGAGAAATTTAGCAGTTGCGAAGGCGAATGGAGAGTATATATTATTCATTGATGATGATGAATATGCCTCTGAAAACTGGGTGATGGAATTATTCAGAACAGTAACGAACTTTGGTGCAGATGGCGTATTTGGGACTGTTAATTCGTATTTTTCTGAAGGTACTCCTGATTGGATAAGACAAAGTTTTATTTATAACCGTCCAACTTTCAAAACGGGCACAGTGGCTACTATAACCCGATCGGGAAATTGCTTAATAAAGAGAGCTACGATAAAGTCCGTTGATGGCCCTTTTGACCCAGCGTATGGTATTTCTGGAGGGTCAGATACAAAGCTTTTTTATTTGTTAATAAGTAATGGGGCAAAATTTGTCAATTCGTTTGAAGCCGAAACATTCGAATTTGTACCTCCTGAACGAGCAACACTCAAGTGGCTGGTAAAAAGAGCATTTCGGACCGGCAATGGATTCGTAAGAAGACTCATTGAAAATAAAAAGGAGAATACTTTCATCGTAAAATTTAAATTTATTACTATTGGATTGTCGTTTTCACTTATAAGTATTTGTCTCGCCATTCTCTTATTTCCATTAAAATCAAAACGAATTCACTGGTACTTAAAATTTATTGCAAATTTAGGAAAACTATCCGCAGTGTTTGGATACTACCCCCTTGAATATTCTTAGTCAAATATTGCGTAAACTTCTATCCTTATTCAATAAATACAAATTAATTTTTTTTCATTAAGATAACTTTTCTCAAATGTAATTGTGGACAAAAATTTTAAAAAAAATATTCTAAAAGGATCTTTTAGCTACTTCCATCGGAACCTTGTCAGGGATGCTGTTTCAGTTCTTAACTGTAATGTTGGTTGTACGATATGTTACAAAGAACGAAATGGGAATGTATGCACTCATCATGGTTGTTGTAAATATGTTCAGCTTACTCGGCGGATTAGGGCTTGAACTAACCATGGTAAAATCAATTGCGAGTTCTAAAGTTGAAGAGAATAAAGATATCCTAATTCCTATTTTGGTTTTAAGAGCACTTGGGGCTTTTGTATTTAGCATTGTCTTTTTACTTGCGGGTAAATTTATATTACATTTTTTTGACGATCATCTTTCTTTATATCTTATTTATGTGCCAATCATTTTTGTCCTTGCCAATTTTAGAGATTTATTTTATAACCTTCTCCAGGGTTAAATAGATTTCGACAATATTCGGTTGTCAATGTTGTTTCTTCGTTTTTCAGAGTACTCGTTGTTTTACTTTTTTATTTATTTTGATAAAATGAACATTGAAACACTATTAATAATTGAAATATTAGCAACATTGCAACCACTAGTTCATCAAATTTTTATTATTCCTTTCAAAAAATATTTTGAGATGAAACCAACAATTAGCTCCTTTGTTAAAATTATAAAATTTAGTACTCCCCTCTATCTAAATAATCTTTTCGTGTTCATTAATGGAAGAATTAATATATTCATGATCGGAGCATATCTGAGTCCGGCTAATGTAGCGAGTTTTTCAGTTGCCTCCAATATACCAATGGCACTAAAAAAAATATTTTCCTCATTTATTATAGTCTATTTCCCAAACTTGGCTAAGTTATTTTCTGAAGGAGATAAAAAAACTGCCGAAAGTTTTATTAATAAATCTCTCTCAATATTTTCTTTAGTAATGACGATTTTAGTTTTATTCTCATTTATTTTTAAAAATGAAATCATTATCCTTCTTTACTCACAAAAATATTTGGACTCAGCTTTAGTAGCTGCATTATTAATATTTAATTTTCATATAAGAGGGATGGCTGATCTCATGGGATATTCCTTTACTCCAGCTGGACATCCCTCGGTTCCTGCAAAAGTAAATTTCATCGCAAGTATTATAAGTGCTGCGGCGAGCCTTGTTACGATTCCTATATTTGGAGTTATAGGTGCTGCGTATGCTTTAATTTTTATGAATTTAGTTAGTTTTACATTATTTTATTTGCATCTTATTAAATATAAAATACAACTACAGCTACTCGAATTATTTAAACCTATTTTAGTTCTTGCAATTATTTTAATTATTTATTTTTTTATTGATTCGGAATATTTGATACTAAAGATTGCGTTTATAATTTTATTTTTTGTTCTACAAGGAATTTTCATCAATGAATTTAGAGAGATAATTAAGGGTATGCTTGCTCAATTATTAAAATTGAAGAATAATTTTATTACGAATTTAAAAAAACATTAGTGTTTTTAGCTCACGGCATAAATGAGAATTATTATTCAAAATAAAGGAAGTTATTTTGAAATTTTTTTATTATTCTATAATTATAGCTTTTTGAGAAATAAAGTAATAATCTATAACATCATAAAAGTTCGATTTGCGAAATGAATCCCAATAATCTGAAAATTGTAGTAAATGCAGATGACTTTGGAATGTCAAATGCTGTAAATCTAGCTATTCTGAAATCTTTTAATAATAGCTGGATTTCTACCACAACGATTATGTGCAATATGGCAGGGTTTGAAGAGGCTTGTGAAATGACTCATAAAGAAAAAATTTCAGATCGCATCGGAATCCATTTTAACATTACAGAGGGCAAACCTTTGACAGAAAAAATAAAAAAGTTGAAGAAGTTTTGTAATAACAATGGTGAAATGTATAAATCTTTTAAAGGACAGACTTTTAACTCTATAGAAAAAGAAGCTGTTTATATTGAACTCGAAGCACAGATGAACAAATTAAAAAAAAATCATATAAATCCAACACACGCCGACTCACATCGACACTCACATCATTTTATCGGCACACAATCTTTATTTATCGCACTTGCTAAGGATAATTCTATTCCAGCGGTAAGATTAAGATTTAATTGGGGAAACCTTTCATTGCAAAGAAGAATTTACTCAAAACTCTATAATTGGAGATTAGAATTTGCCGAACTTGCCAAGACAAAATATTTTTGTGAGATAAGAAATGTGGATAAGAGATTACTATTGAAGAAGAAACCCATTGAGGTTATGGTGCATCCCTGTCAGGGTATTGACGGAAAAATTGTCAATTATAAAGAAGGTGATGATTTTGAATCACTGATAGAAAAATTTCTTCCTAAAGTTTCGTTTGCTACTTATAAATCATTATGTGAAAATGGAAACTAAAAACAACTATCTCAAGAGAGATACTTATTTTAACATTGCGAATATATCATTTATTATTCTGATATTTTTTACGGTATTCGGAACCGCATTACCGTTTAGATCAAAGGCCGCTGAAGTCGCGGAGATTGGCACCTCAAACATTATAAATCAAATTGTTTTTTCTTCACTATTTATCTTATCTCTTATTGCACTTTTGCCAAAACGCAGAGAATTACTTTCTTTCATTATTAAAGAAAAATTTCTCACGGCTTTTATTATATGGTGCTTCCTTAGTTTAATCTGGTCGGAATTCAGTTTTAACTCATTCAAAAGATTATTCCAAATGTTTTGCACGATAAGTGTAAGTATAGCTTTCTTACTTCATAATGATTCACGAAATGATCTTTTGAAATTCATCAAATATATTATTTATCTATACTTAATTTTGTCTTTCTTATCAGTAATTCTTGTTCCTGATGCACTGGATCCAGATTTTCATACCTGGAGGGGATTAACTTCACAGAAAAATATGCTTGGACAAGATGCATTAATCTCTTCTATTTTTTGTTATCTATTTTACAAAAATACTGATGAATTTTATTCGCGGGTTATTGCCATGATGATGATGCTTCTGAGTATTGTGCTTATGGTGGGTTCGATGAGTTCAACATCAATCTTGATTTTTATATTTCTTCTGGCACTTAGTATTTTTTATTTTGTTTATAAATTATTTGAACCAACTGGGTATGGAAGGACTGCCGCATCTATTTTAATATTTACACTACTCTCTTGTCTATTGGCTGTAATTACCTTAGCACCTGATTTTTTTAAACTGATTCCGGAGTTGTTTGGCAAGGATGACACATTTTCCGGTCGAACTGATCTGTGGACTTATATGTTATTTGAAATTTCAAAACACCCATGGCTGGGGGCAGGTTATCAAGGGTTCTGGGTAGTTGAAAATAAAAGTGTTTTGGTGATTTATGACTATTTTGTCTGGCTTCCCAATCAATCACATAACGGTTATATAGACATAATAAATGAAGTAGGCTTTATTGGTTTCATACTGTTTCTTTTTTTCATCGTTAGTTATTTTACTCGTTTTGCAATAAGTAAAATAAAAAGCCAATGGATATGGTTTATGATAATAGCGGTTATATCTAATTTTCAGGAGTCAACTTTTTTTCGTCCCGGACATCTGCTTTCTTCATTAGTTGTTTTTGCATATCTGATAACAGCATTTGATTCGTTTGACCCTTATAAGAATAACAATGAAAAGAAAATTATTAAAATACAGTGATACTATATCATTCAATAACTTTAATAACCCAAGAAGATTTCCTTTGAATTTTTTGTAATCGCAGATCATCAACAACTTTGAATGATCTATCTACATCCTTCCATAATTTATTATTTCGCTCCTTATTGTCCCACATAGAAATAATAATCTTTCCATCTTTAGATAGGAAGTTTTTATATTTTTTAATTACTTCTATTGGTTTATCGAAATAATAAAGTGATTCGTTAAAAACTATCATATCAAATCTTTGATCCGGTTCGTATGAACTAATTTCGAGCAAACAAATTTGGCTTTGTTGGTGGCAATATTGGCGGCTATTTTCATTGCCTCCTCTGATAAATCCACACCCACATATAATTCGTAGTTAATACCATTTAGTCGATTTAATAATAGTCCTTGTCCACAACCCAGATCTAATATGCTTCCACCTTCGAACCAGAAATTAAAATATCCAATAATAATACTGTATCGTGACAGTTGATTAATGTCAGATAGGTAATCCCATTTATTATCTTTAAACTCTTGTTCCCATGTTTGTCTACTTCGGGAAAGTGGTTTATAAGGTAAGCAATAAACTTTAACAAAACTGAAGAAATTCGAAACTGATTTTTTAATTTTCATTTTGTCATTTTTTTTCAAATATAATAAATTTTATTAAAATTTAAAAAAAATCAGAGAATCATAAAGATTGATACAATCAAATGATTCTCTGATTATTATTAATGAATTTTTAATGAAGGATGTAAGATTATTTGAGTAAAACCAATTTCTTAATTTCCTTGAAATCCTTGCTTTCTAAGGCATATAGATAGATGCCTGAAGATAAATTAGTTGGACTGAATTCGTAGGAATGAACTCCTGCCTCTAATTCTTGTTCGACCAGATTTTCAACCTTCTCTCCAAGCAAAGTATAGATTGTTAACTTGACGTTTGATCTCTGTGGGAGTGAAAACTTTATTGTAGTTGAAGGATTGAATGGATTCGGAAAGTTTTGCTCTAATATGAATCGCTCTGGTGATACAACATCTACTAAAACTTCATCTGAATATTCATATGCTCCTCCAAATTCTATCATCTTTAGCCGATAATAATATGAACCGCTTTGAATTGATGAATCTGTAAAACTATAAGAATGTTCTTCAACAGAGCTACCATTACCATTAACATAACCGATGGGTAAAAAAGCTTCTCCAGTTCTTCTTTCAACTTCAAAACCGGCATTATTTAATTCGGTTGAAGTATTCCAATTTAGGGTGACATTTTCACCATTAGATTGTGCTGAAAACTCTGTGAGTTCTACTGCGAGAGCATCATCATAACCCCAGATTTGCCCCTCCCAAAGTCCCGCCCAACCATTTTGATTGGAGGAAATAAAGACTATTCTAATATATCTTGCATCAACAACATTGAATTGATTTTCTGTCCACTCTGCTTCTGCAGATGAAACATTTGTTAAAACATCAACCCAATCATTCAGATCTGTTGAAACTCGAATTGTGTAATTATAAATTCTACCTGTTTCCCAACTGTAAAATGCTAGGCGTGCTAAGCTAACCTGTTTAACACTTCCAAGGTCAAACATAATCCATTCAGGCATTGTGTCTCCCGCCCATCTTGAATCAGGATCCCCGTCTCCATATCCCAATCCGTCAATCGTCTGCTCAGGTGAATGTTCTGGTTCTGGTATGACCGAAGCAGTTGCGCTATCAATCTCAAACTGAATTAATCCTTGTAAAGAATCATCCACCATTTCGTAATTGGCAGAGTTTGCTGATAGTGAAATAAGATTACCGGCAAGGTCGGTTACATTATTAACTGTAACTGTGTAAGTCCCTACTGAATGAACTGAAGTTGATAATGTGACAATAGAATTTGATAAATCCGCCGACAAAACAGTGATTGTCGGGTCTATATTGTAGTGACTTATATTTTCTGCTGTAGAAGGATCCAGGGATTCCGAAAATGTAATTCGCAGAGTTACTGAATCAATTAATTCTGCACTATTAACTTCAGGAGGTGTAACATCACCAAGCATTTCATATTGCGCTGTGTTTGCATCCGGCGAAATTATATTTCCCGAAAGATCTGTGACGTTATTTATTGTGACAGTGTAGGTTCCGGCAGTATGCTGCGATGTGGTCAATGTTACTTGCGACCCAGATAGACTTGCTGATAAAACTGTAATTCCATTTGTGATAGAATAATTTCCTGAGTTTTGAGCTGAGCCGCTCTCGAGCGGTTCTGAAAAATTTATTCTAATTGTAACAGGGTCGATAAAAGTAGCGCCTATAACTTCAGGTGCAATCAGGTCGGGTCCGGTGATTAATTCAGCGGCACCAATATCCCATCCGTTACCCTGCGTTCTCTGAGTCTCGTAATAATCATTATTAAAAGGTAAAGCAGAGAAACCAATGTCAATTACATTACTTCCTGTCTGGGGAAGATAACTACCTGCTATATTCCATTTTGAATCAATTCCGGTTAATTCAATTTGCGGTGTAGCGATGATACCGTTAGTACAGTTATTTGCATTCCACGTTGCCAATGGGGTTTGACCACCCCCATTCCATAATACACTTCCACCATCAGTAGAAGTCATATTATGGTCAATAGTAAGATTGCTTACTGGGTGCACGTTAAATGGTGGTGGTGCTGATGAAGCTGTTGGGTTATAAAATCTCCACTGTACATCATCTGATGTAGAAGCTGAATTCCAGATGGCATTGTTATAAAACTTCACGTTATTGCAAGCTCGGTTGTCTATTGCGCAACCATAAGTACCTTTGCTATTATAAATAGTGTTGTTGGCTATCAAACCACCTCGCGCATCATATGTACCAAATCTTGCTGAATCAGGGGAACCAGCATTTCCACTATCATAATTTCTTTCTAATTGAATTCCACCTTCAGTACAGTTTACTATTAAATTGTTATAAATCTTAAAGTATCGCATATACCTGCTGTATATACCCCAATTGGAGTTTTCTAGTCTATTGCCGTATATTTCTGTACTGTCAATATATTGAGGCATTAAATCACTTCCACCTGGACTTACATAAGGAAATATGTTTATTGAATGGTGAGCAGTGTTATCGTGAATGTAATTGTATCTTATAATATTGCCTCTGCATCTCCAATCGTCAGAAGGATCGGAAGTGTTTTGTGAATGACTCATTATCGTGATCGCATTCCACTTTGAGCCTGTAATTTCACAATATTCGACTAAATTATAATCTCCCTGAAATCTTAAAGTTGAACCTGAAGCAACTCCATCTATCACCAATCTTCTTAATTCAAGATAATCAGAGCCTTCGGTCCAAAATCCGTTTCCAGTATTAATTATCTTCAATGATTCCCAGGTTACAAATTGAATGTTATTCGCTGAAAAATTTTTATTGCTTTGATAATCTATAATAGGTCTATCATTGGGGTTTTCCCCTCTGAAAATTATTCTATTCGCTGCATTACCGCTATGGATAAATGTAGTGTTAGTGGTTGGAATGTATGGAGATGAGGATTTCTTGATAATTACAATATCCCCAGCTTGAGCTGTGTTTACAGCTTTATCCCAAGTTAACCAAGGTTGATCTGGATTAGTACCTACGTTCGAATCTGAAGCATTTGGGCTATCCTTATCGAGGTAATAAGTATTGGAGAAAGTAAATGAAGTGAAAAGTATGAGAAAAGCACAAACAAATTTGTTAAACATAATGTTTAGCCTCCTTAGACGAAAGATTTGTTTAGTAATAATTTATTATTTATTGGGTCTATAAATAGTAGTGTTTGCTTGGCACAGAAATGGACAATTGGTTTTATGTTCGATGAAATTCGATTCGAAATATTTGACCGGAAAATCATTTTAAAATTTATTTTCTAAGTGAATGATTTTGACTTCACTTCACAACTGCAAGAATTGTACTATTTCAAAGTATTAGAAAATGAGATAATATTGAATGTTTTTTTACATATCGGAAGATTTTCCAGGTAATAATTACAACTTGCTGATCAGAATGGAAAATTCTCTTTGAGATTTGATGGTAAGCAGTAATTAGTTAAACTGATTAGAAAAGAAAAATAAGGGGTAAAATAATAGCGCCTAACTACTTGGTCAAGTCATAAGAATTTTTACAAACAACCAACTAGCTTAGGAGTTTCTGGACGACTCTATAATTGTACGTTTAAGCGTTCTTATTTCATATGAGATGCTGAAAAATCTCTTCCGGCTTTTAGTGCATCAATGTTAAGCTGAACTATCTTCTTCCCTTTTCTTTCAAAGATTTTCTTTATTCCGTTTTCGAGTGATTGATATGGGATATCAATAAATGGAGAAGCTGCGCCAAGCACTACCATATTTGATGAACGTGGAGATTTTACCTGTCTTGCAATTTCATCAGCGTTTATTGCAATGTTGTGAGGAAGTTTTTCAATCTCAGCAAGCAGCATTTTCATATCGGGGTAATCTGTAATGTTAACAAATGGAGTTGTATTTGTTACCAGCCACCCATTTTCTGAAAGCCACGGCAAGTAACGCAATGATTCCATTGGCTCAACAGAAATAATTATATCTGCTCTGCCTTCTGGAATTAAATCACTTGCAATTTCTCTTTCAGAAATTCTAAGATGAGATTGCACTGCACCACCGCGCTGACTCATTCCGTGTACTTCTGCCTGTTTTAAATAAAGATGATTTTCCAAAGCTGCCATGCCAACAACCGCAGCAATTGAAAGAATTCCTTGTCCGCCTACACCCGCTAAAATTATATCTGATTTCATTTCAAAACTTTCTCCATCTTAACTTTAACATCCTTCTTACTCCTGCCTAATGTTTGGATACATTCTCTTCTCGGAATAACAACAGAAACGCCTTCATACAACATTTCTTCTCGAAGAACATTTACCATTTCATCGTGGTATTTTGGTAATGGAGTTAAAACTCTAACGTGTTCGGGTTTTACACCAAGACCGATACAAATTTCTTCCAATCTTCCTGTTGCGTGAGAAGCTTGTCCGCCTGTCATTCCAGTAGTCCCATTATCAGAAATAATAATTGTAACCGGAGTGTTTTCAACAATTGCATCAAGCAAAGCTGTCATTCCGCTATGAGTAAAAGTGGAATCACCAATAACTGCAATTGCAGGATGAACTCCGGCATCGGCAGCACCTTTAGCCATTGTAATCGATGCGCCCATATCTACACAAGAATTGATTGAATTCCAGGGAGGAAGTGCACCAAGTGTATAACATCCGATATCCGAAAAAACTTTTTGTTTTCCAAATTCTTTCATCGTTTCGTTTAAGGCGAGATAAATATCTCGATGAGCGCAGCCAGCACAAAGTTCTGGTGGGCGATCCGCAACAATTGAAGGAATTATTTTTCCAGCTTTAACTTCTAATCCCAAAGCTTTTGCAACAATATCAGGATTCAATTCACCATCACGTGGAATTGATCCGTCAAATCTTCCTTTAATTTTACTATTCTTATCTAAATATCCTTTTAACATTTCTTCAACAAGTGGATATCCATCTTCAAGGATTAAAACGTGCTCGCACTCGTTTACAATCTTTTCAACTTTAGAAAATGGAAGCGGATATTGACCAAGCTGCAAAACGGGATGTGGAAATTTTCTATCAGGATAATTTTCCATTAAATAATTAAATGCAATTCCGCATGCTATTATACCAATAGATTTATTTCGTGCAGGATAATAAGTATTGAAAGATGATCTTTCTGCTTCCTGCTCCATAAGTGATTGCAAACCCAACAAACCTTTGTATCTTTTTCTTGCGTTAGATGGAAGAAGAACAAATTGAATCGGGTCTTCGGGATATTTTAATTTATTCTCCTGTTTCATCGGACGAGTTTCAATTCCTGCACGCGAATGTGAAAGTCTCGTTGTTATTCTCATCATGATAGGGATTTTTAATTTTTCAGAAAGTTCAAATCCCTCATAAGCCATATCATAAGCTTCTTGCTGATTTGCGGGTTCAAGAATCGGAATCATTGCAAACTTGCCGAAGAAACGTGAATCCTGTTCATTTTGTGATGAGTGCATTGAAGGATCATCAGCAACAGTTACAATCAATCCGCCATTAACTCCGGTTATTGCAGAATTGATAAACGCATCAGCAGCAACATTTAAACCAACGTGTTTCATACAAACCATTGCACGTTTACCTGCGTAACTCATTCCAAGTCCGGCTTCCATTGCAGTTTTTTCATTAGTGGACCATTGGCTGTGCAGTTTTCTTTCGATTGCAATTTTATTGTGTTGAACGTACTCTGTAATTTCTGTGGATGGTGTTCCGGGATAAGCGTAAACGCCAGACATTCCGCCATCGATTGCACCTTGAGCAATAGCTTCAGCGCCAAGTAATAAAAGCTTTTCCATAAATTATCATCAATAATTTTTAATAAGTTTATTGCAAAATTACAAAAAGAATTACTATGGCAGGTACTTAATGAACTGAGATCTTGAATCCAAATTAACATGATTGTTTTACGTAAGATTTAGAAAAATTTCTTTTGGCCAGGTAATACTGGAAATTTTCCATGCTATTCTGCCTGTCTTTGTTTCTACCGATGCAGTTTTATATGTGTTTAATTTGCCAAAATTGAGAGTCCTCCTCAAATAGATATGTGAAGTCTCTTTTTTTATCCTCCTCTTCTCACATTATTAACTTATTTTAGTAATAAATATTTAAATAATTTGGTACAAAGATGAAAACTCTTTTTCAAATAATATTGACACTCAGTTTACTTAACTGTTCACCATCTCAGGATACAAGTAGCACTGTTGAAAAGAAAGATTCAAAAATGATTCAAGATAGAATTTCACAATTCATTCCTGTAGAAATAAAATATGATGCTGCCCTGCTCTCTGTAAAAGATAAAATTGTGTTGAGCAAACTTTATTCAGCCTCAAAAATAATAGACGATATTTTTCTTGATCAGGTATATTCAAAAAATGAAATGATAAAGAATAAACTTCGTTCGTCAGATAATATCCCTTCACAGCTTCAACTTGAATATTTCAATATGATGGCTGGTCCTTTCGATAGGCTTGAGAGCGATGAACCATTCATTGGTAATGAACCAAAACCACTCGGCGCAAATTTTTATCCCGAAGATATGACTCGCGAAGAATTTATAGAGTGGATTAAAAATCATCCCGAAGATGAAATAAATTTTACATCTGAGTTTACTGTAGTAAGAAGAGAAGGAGATAAATTAATCGCTATTCCCTTTAGTGAATTTTATAAAGATAAATTAACTGAAGCTGCTAATCTCTTACGAGAAGCTGCTGACCAGTGTAATAATGAATCACTTAAAAATTATTTGACTTTACGCGCAAACGCTTTTGAGTCCAATGACTACTTTGAAAGTGATTTAGCATGGATGGATGTAAAGGACAATTTGATTGAAGTTGTTATCGGTCCTTATGAAGTATATGAAGATGGACTATTTAATTATAAAGCTTCGTTCGAAAGTTTTTTGACATTAAAAGATTCCACTGAAAGCAAGAAGCTGGAAGTGTTCGCAAAATATTTAAAAGAAATGGAGATGAATCTACCGCTCGATGAAAAATACAAAAACTTTTCTCGAGGCAGCGAATCACCCATCGTTGTTGTAAATCAAGTTTATAATGCCGGCGATTCAAAAGCAGGTGTTCAAACTCTCGCATTCAATTTACCAAATGATGAAAGAGTTCGAAGTGTCAAAGGTTCTAAAAAAGTTATGTTAAAAAATATTCACGAAGCTAAATTTGAGAAACTTCTCCTGCCGATTGCTGAATTAGTACTTGATAAATCTCAATTACAGTTTGTAACCTTCGATGCATTCTTCAACCATACATTGATGCACGAAATGTCGCACGGTATTGGTCCAGGATTTATCGAAGTGAACGGTATAAAAACAGAAGTTAAAAAAGAATTAAAAGAAACATATTCCACTTTGGAAGAATGTAAAGCCGATATGCTTGGCATGTACAATAATATATTCATGATAAATCAGAATATTTATCCAAAAGAATTTGAACAGCAGCTTTGGGTTACATTTCTTGCCGGTGTATTTCGTTCGGTTAGATTTGGAATTGGAGAAGCTCATGGTGGAGGTAATGCAATTATCTTCAATTACTTGCTTGAAAAAAATGCTTATCAATTTGATGAAGCAAATAATACTGTTAAAGTAAATTTTGATAAAATTTATTCCGCATTGGAAGAATTAGCTAATATAGTATTAACTATTCAAGCCAGCGGAAATTATAAACAGGCAAAGGATTTCATAGAAAAATATGCTGTTAATTCTAAAGTAATAAATATTCTTCGTGAAAAAATTTCTCATCTTCCGATTGATATACGTCCTGTTTTTCAAATTGAAAATGAGCACCATCAAAATTAGGTAAAAACAAATGTCATCATAATCCTAAATGGATTACTATTTATTAATAAAACAAAAATCAAAAAGGGAAAAAATGAAATATCAGTTAATAGTGTTAATAGCAATTTCGTTAATAACATTTTCGGCTTGTCAGGAAAAAGAAAATCCTGAAATGAAAGACAGTACACAAAACGTAAACGGAACCCATAAGGTTGAAGTTGTAGATCACATGAATGCATCGAACTATACTTACATGCTTGTGAAAGAAAATGAGAGTGAATTCTGGATTGCCGCGCCGCAAACTCCGGTGGAAAAAGGCGAAATAGTTTATTTCGAAAAAAGTATGGTGATGAAAAATTTCCGCAGTGATGTTTTAGATAAAACATTCGAATCAATTTTATTTGTCCAGGCTGTTTCAAAACACCATCAAATAATCAACAGCAAACTATTCAATCACCTCACTCTCAAGTCAGTTCCACCACAAAACTTCAAATTGATTTTGAACCGCTATCAGATGGTTCGTCAGTAAAAAATATTTACGAAAATAGTAAATCGCTTTCTGAAAAAACCGTAAAAATTAAAGGCAAAGTTGTAAAAGTTAATAAAGGCATTATGAACCGAAACTGGATTCACATTCAGGACGGGACTGAATTTGACGGTAATTACGATTTGATGGTTACCAGTAATGATATTGCAAACGTTGGGGATGTCATAATTGTTGAAGGAAAAGTTTCAGTTGATAAGGATTTCGGTGCAGGTTACGTTTACAAGGTAATGATTGAAGACGCTGTTATAAAATAATCTAATAACATTTTAAAGATGACATCTTTCAGAAGGATGTCATCTTTTTACTTCCCCTTTAAAACTTGACTTGAAGATTGAGAGTAAGCCGTGCATCGTGTCCTTTATATTTTTTTGTCAAAGGGTTTTTGCTTACCAATAAATCTGTATTCACTCTAAATTTAAATTTTTCATCAAGAATAAAATTTGCGCCAGTTAAAAACTGAATTGTATAGTCATCCCAGACATTCGAATCAGGTTGATAGTATGAAATTAATACAATTGGCTGAATCGCTTGTATTATTTCACCTGATGACGGTATAAGAAAAGATGAAGAGATTTTTGCTCCAATAATATAAACTTCTTGATTTTCATTTTTTTTAATCCGCTTAATTCCTTCAACGGGATCCTGAGCCAACAGTAACTCACCATCAAATGATAGATAAGCAAAATCAATACTAGAAGCCAGCATTGCGGCATGGGTAGTAATCGGAAACTGCCCGGGAGTTTTAAGAAGAAAATAATTCCCGGTAATTGACAAATTATCCACCACCCTCGTTAATCGGGCTGTGAAGCCTGACTCTTCCCCATCATCTCTAAAAGCAAATAGATAATATGAATATGGAAAATCAGAATCGGCTTTAGAATATTTATAATAAGCTTCGATACCGATTGCTCTATCACCATAACCAATTCGATTTAACTTTTGTGTTAAATAACTTCGTCCAACTGTCGAAAGATTTTCTATATTTTCAATATTTTCAGCGCCAAAAGGTTTTTTAATATTTCCAATTTGAAATTTTAGATGCTCAAAATAGTCTAAGTTAATTGAGACTTCTCTTATTTGAACCGTTAGATCGCGAGAACCTGCCCGAAGCTCCATTCTTGTACCAATATGTTTATTCAAATCATACTCGAACAAAAGTTTTGCTGCGAAGGATGTTTGTTGTGTGTAATCAATTTCATTATTCATGGCAACGTATGTATAACCGACAGAAGCAAATCCTGAAAACCTATATTGCCCCACCAGTTCAATATTTATCAACAAGATTAAACAGATAAAGTATTTATTGTCCATTATCAGACTTGAATAATTGTTGGAAATTTCTGTCCAACAAAATACTCATAATTAAGTAAATCAATTAAAAAAATAAATTTAGATTTAATAGTTTGAGAGAGTTGCTGCAATTGGGAAATAAAAACTTGTTAAAGAAAATAGCTCAATGATTTTTCAAGTGATTTTAGATTTTCAGTTTTTTGGAACCCAAACGTCCGTTTAGCATAATCAGTGAAATAGTGATGAGCATTCAGAAAGTCAATATTTTTTTGAATCCATTCTACTTCTGAAAACTCACATTTATCTTTTAGTGTAATTTCATTTCGAAGCAATTCACTTTTATGATAAAATTCTTTCGTTCCCAAATGGTGAAGGTCAGCATCGCATAGAATTTCACCAATTGTATTTGTGGGACTTTGCGGAATTTTTGTAGCTATGATACAATTGACAATACCATTAATTCTTTCTGCAGGTAAATGGAAATCCTCTAAAAATAAAATTACTTTTTGAGCGCTAATTTCCTCGTGACCATGACATGATTCAAAATGACCGATATCATGAAACCAGGCTGCGATCACAAGCTCTTGGTAATCCTTACTACTGATACCCATTGCCGAAGCAATTTCGATAGCGGTTTGAACAACATCAAGAGTATGCTCAAAATTATGATATAAATTACTATCAGGAGAATTCTTTTGGAATTCACGGGTAATAAATTCTTTTGCAGAAGTAATTAAATCGTTTGTATTCATTGTCTAAACAAAAATGAGGACATCATTTTATTGTAAATAATTTTTTCAATTGAATGTTATAGAAATAATTTTTAGTTCACCGTGATAATCCTCACAGTAATACCGCATCTGAATTCAACTTAGAACAAAGTGAGTCAATAAGGAAAGTAAAGATAAGTGGGAAAAATAATAGTGTTTTCAATTACATAAATGGACAAAATGAAAAGGCTTTAACCGGGTTGGACTTTTCATCAACCTCAAACACAGAAATTTGAACTTTGCCGTCTTTGTAGAGATCAATTTGCATAAAGCCCGGCTGCGATGCTGCAAACAATGTTCGTTCTCCTTTTGCCAATTCAGTGTGATGCGAAGAAGTTCCAAATCCGCTTACGAGATAAATTGACTTATTAATTCCATTTAGTATTTGAAGCGAATGTTCATGCCCGGAGGCATAAATAATATTTTTATGATTCTTTAATACATCTTCTATACGGGATATGTAATTTTGATACTCAGAATTAGACATATCCTGATTAGAAATTCCCATCATTCTTGTTAATGGATAAATTGAACCTATTACAGGCAGGGGTATCCAAAGATTAGAATTGAGATTTAACAAAGGAAATACATGATCTTTCCAGCTAAAATATCCCCCATGCGGTCCATAACTTGCCAAAGGATGATGAGCAGCGATGACCACAATATCACTGGTGTAAGCAGTCAACAGCGAATCTAAAGTTTTTACGACTTCATTTTCCGAGCTGCAATCACAAGCAACGGATGGTTTTGTTCCGGAATGAAGCCACCACTGTGAATCAAGAGCAATTATTTTAATTTTATCACCAACTTCAATTACTGATGGACCCGGGCAACCATTCTCAGGTAAAAATCTAATCTGTGGAAAATATTTTGAGTTTATAAATTCCTGCTCATTTTTTATACTTTTCCAGCCTTCTTCGGTGCCTTGCGCCCAATCATGATTACCGGGAAGAAACACAGCGTTCACTTTGCTATTGATAATTAAATCGAGCTGACGTTTAAATTTATCCTCGGCGATTAGTCTTTCACCATCCTCAATACCGGGCATACCGTATGGATAAATATTATCGCCTAATGTTATTATAAAGGATTTTGCTTGCAGTTGAGTTGCTTGTTTCTGCATTGCTAACAGTACAGGTTCTTGGTTGGTCAGAGAAGGATCACCAGCATCACCTATTAATAATATCCGGTTAATAATGAGACTATCACTTTGATTTGTTCCGCCAATTGATTTCGCTTCAGCACTAATGTAATTACCCTGGATGGATTTATTTGTGGAATAAAAAATTATGAGTGTGGCGGCTGACAGAATTAAAAGGTATGTCAGTTTATTATGCAGATTATATTTTTGAACTAATGATTGCTTCATTAATAATCAATTTGTGCTACAAAAGTCGAATAAAAAATAGAATAAGTAAAAATTATGTCGGGTTTCTTGGCGTGTATTTGATAACCCTTTTACAATTACAGTTTCAATTTACAAGTTGGAAACAAAAAAGGCAAACCATTAATTGTGTTAGTACAAATTAATAATTTGCCTTGTAGATGAATGTAAACGAAATATTACTTTTTCGCCTGAGCGGCTTCAACAACAGCAATGGCAGTCATGTTAATAATATCATCAACACTTGCATCACGCTGTAAAACGTGAACCGGTTTTTTCATTCCCATTAATATCGGACCGATAACAGTAGCCTGCCCGATTCTTGCCAACAATTTGTAGGCTATGTTTCCCGCATCAAGATTTGGAAATACGAGTACATTTGCACCACCCTTAATAGCTGAAAATGGAAATGTCTTATCAAGAATTTCAGGAACCACGGCAGTGTCGGCTTGCATTTCACCATCAACAACTAAATCCGGTCGCCTCTCGTGAATGATGCGTAAAGCTTCTTTAACTTTATTAGATTCGGGGTAAGGTGCGCTGCCAAAATTACTGAACGAGAGAAGAGCGATTTTGGGTTTTATTTCAAAATGCTGAACTGTATCAGCAGCAGAGATTGCAATCTCTGCAAGCTGTTCGGAATTTGGATTAACATTCACTGTACAGTCAGCGAAGAAATATGTATCCTTTTTAGTAACAACAATGTACATGCCTGATACAATCTTAAATCCTTCTTTAACACCAACACATTCTAAAGCTGGACGAATAGTGTTTGGATAACTTGAAGCATAGCCGCTGATCAATGCATCAGCATCGCCCATGGCAACCATCATCGAACCGAAATAATTTGGATCTTTAATTAGAGATTTTGAATCCCAAATTGTTGCGCCCTTTCGCTGTCTTTTGCGGAAGAATGCTTGGGCATATTCTTCACACTTCTCACAATTCGTAGGATCCATAATTGTAAAATCTTTAACATCGAACCCTATTCT
This sequence comes from Ignavibacteriales bacterium, assembly GCA_016709155.1. NCBI lineage: Bacteria > Pseudomonadati > Ignavibacteriota > Ignavibacteria > Ignavibacteriales > Ignavibacteriales bacterium. The sequence continues at coordinate 250,290 of JADJEI010000006.1, forward strand.
TTCTATTTCACTTTTAATGAATTTTTCATTACCGATTAGAATAGGAGCAGCGATGCTATCAGAAAAAACAGCCTGTGCAGCGCGGATAATATTTTCTTGTTCGCCTTCGGGATATACAACTCGTTTTGGATTCTTCTGAGCTTTGTGAATCATAACTCTGATCACTTCCTTCGAAAGCCCAAGACGTTCTTTCAACTGTTCTTCATACACTGCCCAATCCATCTTAGTGATTTTTGCAACACCCGTTTCGATTGCCGCTTTTGCAACAGCAGGTGCAACATACCATAGAACTCGTGGATCGAATGGCTTTGGAATAATGTAATCTTGTCCGAACTCAAATCCTTCACCACCGTAAGCTTTCATAACCATCTCGGGAACTTTTTCACGAGCGAGTTTTGCAAGCGCAAGTGTTGCCGCCATTTTCATTTCATCATTTATTGTGGATGCTCTAACATCAAGCGCACCGCGAAATATAAATGGAAATCCTAAAACATTATTAACTTGATTGGGATAATCGCTTCTGCCTGTTGCCATTATTAAATCTTTACGCACCGAAGTTGCATCTTCGTAGCTGATTTCAGGATCGGGATTGGCCATGGCAAAAATTATCGGGTTTGGAGCCATTGTTTTAACCCATTCTTTATCAACCACCCCGCCTTTGGATAATCCAATAAAAACATCGGCATCTTTGAATGCCTCTTTCAAAGAAGCAAATCCTTTTTTCTGGGCAAAGCCGTCTTTATATTTATTAAGATCTGTTCTATCATGTGTAATGCAGCCTTTAGAATCAAACATATAAATGTTTTCCTTCTTTACACCGGCACGAACATAATGTTTGCAGCAAGAAATAGCTGCAGCACCGGCGCCATTAACAATCAGTCTGATCTTATCCAATTTTTTCCCTGCTATTTCAACTGCATTTATTAAAGCAGCACAAGAGATAATTGCTGTTCCATGTTGATCGTCATGGAAAACAGGGATTTTCATTGTCTTTTTCAAAGTCTCTTCTATCTCAAAACACTCGGGAGCTTTTATATCTTCAAGGTTTATTCCTCCGAAGGTTGGTTCTAAAAGTTCAGCTAATCGAATTACTTCTTTAGGATCTTTTGAAGCAACTTCAATATCGAAAACGTCTATGTCGGCAAATCTTTTAAACAAAACCCCCTTCCCTTCCATTACCGGTTTTCCTGCTTCGGGTCCGATATCACCCAAACCTAATACAGCCGTACCATTTGAAAGCACTGCAACAAGGTTTCCTTTAGCAGTATATTTATAAACGTCATCAACGTTGGCGTTTATTTCCATGCAAGGCACTGCCACTCCGGGAGTGTATGCAAGTGACAAATCTCTCGAAGTTAAACATGGTTTTGTTGGTGTTACTTCTATTTTACCTCTGCGACCGCCGCTATGATAAAATAGAGCATCCTCTTTTTGAATTTTCATTTTATTCTCCTGATTAAAAGTACCAATCTTTCACATCTATGAAAGTTGGTGATTGTTATAATTGTGATTAAATATTGATTAAAGGTATGAATCAACAATTCTATAATTGCTGATTTGTTTTTTGAGGCACTATCTAAGTTCGAATCCAATTCTAATTCCCATCTGAATTTTATAGTAGCAAAATATTTTAATTTTTAATACTGTAAATATTTTACTTAGTAAAATTACGAACTTACCGGTAATGAAACACTATCAAATTGATTTATGCTTAACACATCTGTCCAAAATAATTTTATTGAAAAAATAATGAATGTTTTTGCCTAATTTTAAATACCCTGGTTTACTAATTGAACCAGTGCCTGTTCTGCTGTCATAAAGAAATAATATCAGACAGAAATATTTTTATCCAATCAGGCGAAGAATGTCTAAAATATTTGTATTTGAATATTGGCTGCAAAAAAATAGTCCCGCTGAGATGCAGGACTTCTAAAAATTATTTCGATTGTCGGGATTATGCAATACCAAGGTGCAAACATCTGCTCAACATCCTTCGCGTTTTTTTTTCTTTGGAGAAGTGGTAGTCGTTCCTGATTTTTTAGTATTCGATGTTGGAAGCTGAATTTGTGTTGTCGTTGTCGCAGTCTCTGTATCAGATGAAACCATCATTGCCTGTCCACCGAAATATTTACTTATCTCTTCCATCTTTTTAAAGTTGGCAATTTCTTCATCGTTTGCATTTAACGGGCATTTAGGAAACAGCACTTGATCTTTCCACCTGTTAATACCACCGTTCAGAATATAAACTCCTTTATAATCATTGGCTTTCAGAATAAACCATCCTTGCGAAGCGGCAACTTCATCATCAGAAATAAGGATTATTTTTTGATTCCTGAGCAAATCAGATTTGGGTAACTGAATCAAAGGGATATTTTCTGATTCAGGCAATGAATATTCAGAATACCGATCTGAAGTGCGTAAATCAACCAAATCAAAATCAGATTTACCTTGAATTATCCAATTTGCAAGCTCAACCGGATCAATTTTATCCGCATCATTCATGGTTGAATATGATAAATCTTCCGAATTAATTTTTATCGTCGTACCTCCGTAAGGATCACCGGCAAAAATTGCGATGGCACCAAGCACCACACCAATTACTATTAATCTGATTTTCAAATCAAGCTGCGAAAATTTTTTGATCATAATTTATTCTCCGGATTTCTGTGTGCAAATTTTTTCTCACTCCATTCAGCAAGCATAAAAGCACCAATAGCCATGATCACTACAAAAAATACTACCAACCCATAAGGTAGGTGGAAAAACTGAGGAAGCGTTAAACTGCCCATATTAGTTGAATAATAAAATTCAGTTATATATGGAAATATTTCGCCGAAAACGAAAATGCCGAACATAACTCCAAGTATGTACACCAAGCCGTCTAATTTGCCAGTTGCAAATGAAACTACGGAAGTCCCGGGGCAATAACCACCGATTACAAAACCGACACCGAGAATTAATCCGCCGAGCACTTGCGGCAGTAGATACGTTTCGCTGATATATATGAGTGAAAGATCAACGAACCCGATAACCGATAAATAATAAACTCCGAGCATTGCGGTAACAATAGCAGTAAACATAACTTTTAGAACTCGCATATTACCAAAATAAAATTGTGCTGCGAGAATTCTTGCACTGCCAAAACCTCCCCGTTCTAAAGCAAAGCCGAAACCGATCCCAATCACGAATGCAATAATTAAACTGACATCGGCATTAAAAAATCCAAATTTGAAAAATGGTGCGTTCATATCCATTGCCTCCTAAAAAAATAAGCTGCGGCATATCCGCCTGCAAAAACCATCATCATAAAAGCCCAGCTGCCGAGGTTGAGTAATGCGCCGCCCGATAAAGCCTGACCGCTTGTACAGCCGCGTGCAAGCTTAGCTCCAATGCCCATTAAACTTCCGCCGACGAAAGCATAAAACAATCTTTTCCTTGAGGTAATGTTTACTCCCTTTTCGATTCCCTTCTTGACTCTTCCAGCAAGTGATCCGGAAATAAATCCGCCTGCGAGAACTCCGATTAGTTCAAAGACCAGCCAATCTTTTAATGGATTTGTTGTTCCATCACCAAGATATTCATTATAAAAAGGACTTGTTTTTGCATGATCAGGCGCAATTGTATCAACTCCGACAGTAACAACTGTTGATAACGCTCCCGAGGCGCCAAGCCCCCTGCCCATTATCACAAATGCCGCAAGCAAAACTAATCCTAGACCAATTCCGGTAAGATAAGGATTAGAGTATGGCTGAGCTTTAACCTCAACATGTACTTCCTCCTTTTCAAATATCCCGGAAATTTTTTTAACGAGTGTATTCATATTAATTCTCTCCGTTATTTTAAATGTGCATTAAACCAATGACTGTATTGTCCAGCCGAAACAATAATAAATCTAAGAATCAATCCGCCTGCAATTACCATTATTGGGGCAATTGGTGTGTGCTTAATTTTATGATTGACAGCAAGAAGTTGAATAATTAATGGGATTACTATCCCAAGCCCAATTACAAAAACCCAAAAGGCTGGGGCAAATGGTCCATCAATTAAAAGATAAACAGCATCAATGTGCGTCTTTGAAGAATTAAGCAATCCTAAAAAAAGCATCACAAAAGTAAAAAGCTCTATCACCAGAAATCCATTATCAGCTTTTGCAAGCAGTTCTGATTCAGCTTTATTTTTTGCAACGAGATGGACATAAGCAGCCGCAGCAGACAGACCTGAAACAAGAAACAGCACCCACAATAGTGAACTATTCCACAACGGTCTTGAAACCATTGTGCTAAGCAGAACTCCTGTATAAGCTCCGAGCATCATCCCGAACAGCATGTTCAATATTCCAATGTTCCTAATTAAAATATGATGCTCAGAAATTTTTTGTGAAATATCCGAAAGTTTTGGAATTAATTTTATCATCCATTGGGAAGGTCGAATTAAAATATTTGCGATCAATGCAGGATAAACGAGAATCAATATCCACGCACCCCAGGACATTGGGGACTTTAGTTCAAATGTTGTATATAATCTCCAAACATAAAGCTTGTGTGAAAGATCCAAAAACAGAGCGAACATCCCTGCGCTTAGCAGTACAACGCTTGTAAATGGAATTGAGAAGCATGCACAATTGCTTTCTTTGTGCCGTCCGCTGAAAAGAAAATATCCGGAGATGATCATCATACCAGCGACCATTCCGCCAAGAAAAAGATAAACAGGTATTTGCCATTCCCACATCGCCATCGAAGGGTCAACATGCGGGTTATGTCTTGTCGTAGATAATTCTATAATTTGTGAAATCATTTCAGCCTCATGTTAAATAGAAAATATTTGGCTCGGTGCCTGCATCAGGGAGATTAACATGCCATTTACGTGAATTAAGCAACTGACTTACTTCACCGTTTGGGTCATCAAGATCGCCGAAGTGCATACAATAGGTCGGACAAACTTCAACGCAGGCAGGCTTCATTCCTTTTTCAACTCTATGAATACAAAATGTGCATTTATCGGCATAACCATCGGGATGAATAAATCTTGCATCGTATGGACACGACTCGACACAAGCTTTGCAGCCGATGCACATTTCATGATCAACTAAAACAACTCCGCCAAAGTCGTGTATATGGCTTGCCCCTGTAGGACAGCATGAAACGCATGGAGTGTTTGAGCAATGGTTGCATCGTTCTGTTCTAATTTCAAGTTGAATTTCCGGAAACTTACCGTGAGATTCTGTTATGATCCAATCACGGTTGTAGCCTTCGGGGATATTATTTTCCGTTTTGCAGGCAACAACACAATCGTTGCAGCCAACACATTTTTTTGTATCTATCACCATTCCGTAGCGCGGCATTTTAACTCTCCATCTCAAATGTTACGAAATTTACATTCATTCCTGTCCCCCCCATTAATGGGTCAGTGTTATATTTTGTAATAAGTTCACTATCGCTTGCTCCTTTTTTAAAAGTTGAATGAAGCTGACGTGATTTCTGCCCGAATCCATGGACTAAATAAACGCAGTCTTTTCTGATTCTTTCAGTCGCTTTGATTTTTATCGGGTCGCTGATTACACCATCCTGATTTTTTAGTTTAACTCTTTGTCCATTTTTGATTCCCAACTTTTCAGAAACATCGGCATTTACCCAAAGTTCATTTTCACTCATTAAATCATGCAGCAAAGGGTTCGACTGAGTTTTGCTGAATGTGTGCATAGGCGCTCTTCCATATATCATTCTAAAATAACCGGAAGGAGGTTCTTCGTGTTTTGTGTATCGGGGAACAGGATCAAACCCAGCTTCGGCAAGTTGATCGGAATAAAATTCTATTTTACCCGAGGGAGTAGCAAATTCAGGTTCTACCCCATCTTCAAAATAAATTGGTTGTTTAGGTGCTTTGACAATCCCTGAGGATTTTAATTCATCTAATGAAAGACCTGCAGCTTTTAATCTGGTGTCCATATATTCCTCAATATTATTCCAGGGGAAGTAAGCACCAAGTCCAAGTTTTTCGCCGAGCTTTTTTGCAATCCACCAATTTGGCTTTTGATCATTTGGTTCATCAATAACCGGTTGTCGAATTCCAACAAAGCCTTCTTTAAAGGGTGAGGTATTTAGATCATCGTATCTTTCAAGATAAACCGATTCGGGAAGTACAACATCAGCCCAGCCGGCAATTTCACTTGGAATTACATCAACAACTACCATCAAATCTAAATTTTGAATTGCGTGAATAGTTTCTTTTCTATTGGGCAAAGCCTGAATAAGATTTGTACCGTAAACGAACCACCCTTTTATCGGATATGGTTTACCTGATATTGTTGCCGCACGAATTCCTGTAGAGATTTGTTCGCCGGAAGCAAATGGATATTTCATATCAGGGTTGTCAAGCGGTTCTTTCTTTAATTCAGGATAAACCGGGTAAGGATATTTTGGAACCGGGAAAGAGTAAGGAACATAAAATCCACCCTTGCTTCCCCAACTTCCAAGCAGTGCATTGAGCAGTGCAATTGCTCTGCTGCGTTGTGTGTCATCGCCATACCATGTTGCGTGTCTCCCCGGATGAACTAGTGTTGAGGGTTTGAAACGAGCCATCTCGCGTGCAGTAGCTCTAATAATTTCAGGCTCAATTCCTGTTTCAACATAAGCCCATTCAGGAGTGTAGATAGAAACTTCCTGTGAGAATTTATCAAAACCGTAACCATATTTTTCAATGTAATCTGAATTGTAAAGCTTTTCATTTACTATCACACTCATCCAGGCAAGCAGTAATGCTAAATCTAACCCGGGTTTTATCGGCAGGTAATATTTTGCTTTACTTGCTGCGACCGAAAATCTCGGATCAACCACAATAATTGAAGAGCCACTTTCAACTGCGCGAGAAAATTCTTGAACCTGTGTATTGTGCATATTTTCTCCGAGATGAGAACCAATAAGCACAAGACATTTTGCGTTTTCAATATCAGTTCTTTCGGGCGAACCGACTATATCACCAAATGTAAGTTCAAAGCCAACTTCGCGTGGACCGCGGCATTGTGCAAAGGAAGGGGCTGTTTCATTCGGGCTTCCATAGGCACGAAGCATGTGTTTTATAAAATTCCCGCCTATTCCATGTGAGAATAAAGCAATTGATTCGGGTCCATAAGCTGATTTTATTTTATTCATTTTCTCGGTAATAAAATCAAATGCTTCGTTCCAGGTAACTTCAACCCACTTTTCTTCACCCCGATCAGCTCTTCTGATCAACGGTCTCTTTAATCTCTCAGGGTCACGATGAGCACCAACCCCACCTGTTCCGCGCGGGCATAATCTTCCACTGCTTAATGGATCGAGCGGATTACCTTCGACTTTCCAAAGCTCACCATCTTTTACATAAGCGATAGCACCGCATTTCCAGAAACATAAATCGCAGTAAGTTGGAATTTTCTTAATCCCTTTTACTTTTTCTTTGTTGATTTTTTCTGATCCTTTAAAAATAGTTTTAGCCGAACCAGTAAGTACAGCGGCAGTAGCTATTGTTGCACCTGAAATTTTTAGAAATCTTCTTCGGGATATTGAGTTCATTTCATTCTCGAAATTTTTGTGTTTGATAAATTCTTTTTGAAATATTCATGATTGACATTTATGAATATCAACTTTATTGCCAATTGGATATTTGTAATTTGGAGAATATGATAAGATTAGAAGTGATTTTTTTTTCATATTATAGAAAATGCAATCACGAATTCTTAGAGTTGAGAAATAAATATTTTCAGCGGGTAAATTATTTACTCTGAAAAGCAGGATAATATTTGATAAAATAAAACAGCGCAGCGCCAATTAAGATGAGTAAGCCTTTTCCAACCTTCAATATTTTGGCAGCACACATTTTTTACTAACACGTTTCAACAGCATTTCAAAATCATACAAACTCTCACTCATCACATCCGAACCTTCAGCGTGACAGGTTAGACAAGCACCAACAAGTAAAATTCTTTTTTGTTCTTTAAGGTTAAATGGTCTTGTGTTTGTACGTGTTGACGAGGATTCCTCTCTCGTTTGCAGAAATCCAATCCAGGCATCCTTTGGTAATCCATCTTCCGGATGGTTTAATAATTGCGATTGAAAATTCCACTCACCTTTTTTAGAATAAAATAATTCCCCTTTACCGTAGCCAATAGCAAGCGGATTATTATGGCACGATTGGCATGATCGTCCGGTCTTATTGATTGTATGAGAAAAGGTTGGGACAAATAATCTTTTAAAGATTTTTTTATCAGAATTATTTTTCATATTGTCAATTGTAAGAACCATTCCCGGCAGAAATGTATTAATGATTTCATTTCCATCTTTTCCTTTTCTAACACCGAGGACAGGATAATCTACATAAAAATCTGATGGAGTTTCATTCCAGCTACCTGTGATATCTTTGTTTTCTAATAAATCATATCCCTCAAGTTTCGGATCAAACTCCGTGTGGCAGCCAACGCAGTGCGAGACCCATTCAGTGTGACACGAACTGCAACTTAACTTTTTATGTGCGTTACCCTCAATGCAAATTTTTGCCGGCGGATTTAATTTCAACTTTTGCTTACTTGATTTTGTCAGTAGATATTTTTGACTGGATGATTTAACATAAGTGTTAATTAGAGGAATATTTGATTTGGTTGTAATTAAAAATTTTTCATTTCCAATGCGAGCATTTCTTAAATCCACAATTTTTTTTGACTCGTAATCAAGCTGCAAATAACTAACTGATCCGGATTCGTTTGAGTGACAATCAATGCACTGCACTTTGGTCTGCTCTTCCATATGCTCGTACGAATTTCCATCTCCCATAATCTCAAGAGAAACATGACAATCAATACAAATCATTCCTGCAGAGTGATGAACATCGTCCTTAGTTTTTTGAAAAACCCTCCCATCCATTAAAAGTCTAAAATTATTTTTATCTTTTATCTCACTTGTGGAATAAAGCGTTTCAAACCAGCCTTCATAATTTGTTGAGATGCGACCTGAGCGGCTGTGACATCCGAAGCAATGATCATTAGTTACATTTAAGCTTAATTGAGGATGAATTTCCGGAAAACTTTCAAACTGATTTTTGTTTTCGTTTGACTTTTCACGTTTGACCTTTGCCTTTTGGTAACTGTTTAATTGCTCGATTGCCAAATTGCTGTAATTAAGATGACAAGCATTGCAGCCCCCACCACGTGATAATTCATTAATCGCACCCCATTCCGTTTTTTTATTTGAGAGATGACACGAGGCACAAAGATTCCTGTTGTGATTATCTGCATTTGATTGAGTCAAATCTTTTACATCAAAATGACCATCCGGTCTGGCTAACTCATCAAATGCAAAACGATTTACAGCAATTACTCCGCTCATTGTATTCATCAAAGAACTGATTATTCGTTCAGGAATTCCAGGATGACAATTTACAGCGCCGCAAGTTTTTGCCGCGTCTGAAGTGTTTCCCGGTATGAGTATCATTCCCTTATGAGCAAATATTTTATTGGATGTATTTGGATTTCCGAGATGACAGGCATTACAACCAATAATTTGAGGTGAATGAGATGGTTCAAACCCCTCCATTTCATCGTGACAATTTACACAGCCGTTAAACGCAGTTTTATTGATAAAAGACCCACTTACGTAAAAAGCAAAGACGTAAATAATCAATATTAATAAAGATGAAAAAAATATTTTTTTGCTTAGAGTCAATTCTAATAATTCTTTGCCTGATTAAAACATTACTTCTAAAATAGATTCCACGAAAGGAAAATAAAACACTTGTTATAATCAAAATATTATTTCGAAATAATTATTTAGAGTGAAGCAAAGAGCTGTTCTCTATGTTAAGAATTTCAATCAACTTAGTTCTCAATAATGAAACTAAAAGTCAATTATTGTGTGAATTAAGTCTGAAATAAACTTAATTATTTGGTAAAAGAATTGACTCTTCTTTTTCATTAAAAGAATAATTGAATACTATAAACAAAAACTAATTCAAAACAATCAAACTAATTATTAAAATTAAAAGAAGGGATTCTATATGTGCAAAAAACTTTTTTCTATTGTAACTGTATTCGTTTTGGCTTTGATTATGATTCAAAGTGCAAGCGCAACTGACGGCTATTTCCGACACGGTTACGGAATAAAATACTCCGCACTTGCAGGCTCTGGAGTTGCTATTTCATTAAGTTCACTCGGCGCAATAAATAACCCTGCCTTACTAACTTACGTTGACAGCAGGTTAGATATAAACGTTTCATTATTCAGCCCGTCCCGTGAGTACACTATTACAGGCGCTCCATCAGGTTTTCCCGGAACATTTGGACTTACACCCGGCACAATAGAAAGTGAATCAAACTTTTTTATTTTCCCCACAATGGGTATCGCCTATAAGATCAATCCGACTATGAGTCTTGGTTTAGCTTTTTACGGCAATGGCGGAATGAACAGTGACTACCCTGCTCAAACATTTTATGACCCAACCTCCCCTTCCACAGGAGTAAATATTGAACAAATGTTTGCCGCCGCCACTTACTCAATTGAAATTGCAAAAGGTCATTCACTTGGAGTAAGTGCTTTACTTGGATGGCAAAGGTTTGCTGCAAAAGGATTAATTGCGTTTTCTAATTTCTCAAGTGATCCTGCAAGTTTAACTGGTAATTCATTTTCAACCGCTTTTGGATATGGTGGAAAGATCGGTTATGTTGGAAAGTTCACTGACTTTTTAAGTTTTGGTGCGGCGTATCAAACTAAATTATCAATGCAGAAGTTCGAACGTTATCAGGGCTTGTTTGCTGAAAAAGGTGACTTCGATGTTCCTGCTTCATGGACAGCCGGTGTTGCAGTTGTTCCGATGGAAAACCTGACAGTCCTGCTTGATGTTCAACAGATTCTTTACAGCGGAATAAACTCAGTCGGCAATCCAATGGATTTAATCAATAATTCCCCTGCTTTACCCGACGGAAATCCAAATCCAAACTTTAAAGCTCTTGGCAATGAAGAAGGATGGGGTTTCGGATGGGAAGATGTAACTGCTGTAAAATTTGGTTTAATGTATAAACTTGACGATACATGGACCATACTCGGTGGTTATTCTTTCAATTCACAGCCGATTCCGGAAAGCGAAGTCATGTTTAATATTCTTGCCCCTGCTGTCGTTCAACATCATATTACACTTGGCTTGAGCAAACTTATTGGAAGTAATGAAATAAATTTTGCAATGATGTACGCTCCTGCTGTAACTGTTGAAGGACCAAATCCGATGGAAGCGCCCGGTGCACAAACAATCGGAATAAAAATGAGTCAGTTCCAAATTGATTTTGGTTATGCATTTACTTTTTAATTTTTAGTCAATCTAATTAAGGGCATCATTCCGGTGCCCTTTTTATTAAATATTTATAACAAGGAATAAAATGTCGAAAAAATTCTTTTTAATAATTTACATATTCTTATTTATCAATGCCGCTTCAGCCTCTGATCATGGTATTTACATGCGTGTTGTAAAAGATATAAAGGGAGACTACTCCAAAGTTTGTGCAAGTGTTAAACAATCGCTGCAATCTGCCGGCTTCAAAATTTTAGCCGACCATGACATAACTACACCAGACAGAGTAAAAGAGGATAGAAAAGATCTTTGCGGATATAGGGGAAAGCTTTTTGTTTTTACAAATGACGAATACATCAAAGCAATCACTTCATTCGGTAATAAATATTTATCCGCTGGATTCTTTCGTGTAGGAATTCATGAAACAAATGAAGGTATTCAAATAATCATCGCCGATCCTGAAACGATTGATCGAATTATTTTTAATGACTTGAACGATGATCAGTACAATAAGGCTGTAAAAAAAATAGTCCCATTTAAAACGAAAATTATTGATGCTATTCATTCTCTTAAACTTGATTCAAACGTAAAAGAAGTACGTGAGCCAAAAAGAAGTGATGAAGATATTCGCGATGCTTCTAAAGATATGATCATGATGGTAGGCGATATGACTTTCTTTGAAGATGAAGATCAGTTTCCGGAAATTTATTCACAGAAAAAAAATGTAACCGTTGAAGGTTTGGAAAAACTAAAACAAAAATTTATAGCAAACATTAAAAACTTTTCACCCAACCAGGAAGATAAAGAATATCGCTGGAGCGAAAATCTAAAAGAGGATCTTAAATGGAAAGTAATCAGTGAAGTTTACTCTCCGGATAAAAAAGCAATTCTTTTGGGAATTACAAGGAATCAAACAGAAGGAGTTTCCTTTTATATCGTTGGTGATGAAACTAAAGAAAATAGCTGCCCCGGGCTTGATCATCTTACTGCTTATCCCATCGAAGTTTTACTGATGATTAAAGGTGATAAAATTGTTGTTCACACTCCAAGGGAGATGTTGAGAATGGACATGTACTTTTGGGATGCCGGAATGAAAGCTTTTATGGATCACATGAGTATGCCCGATATACTTGATGAATCTATTTACCGTGCTTTGTTTGCGAAGGATAAAGATTAGTAATACTAAAGGTGGTCAGTTTTTTTTTACTGATCACCTTTTGGGATTAAATTATTATCATTTTGTTTTTATTTGCTGTTGTTAAATTTTAAAAATGAGCCTTTTGATAATTTATAATCAATAAGAAACTACTGTCAGACTTAGCCTGTCGAAGTCTGGAGATGATCAAAATTATCATCCTTCGACAAGCTCAGGATGACAGTCGAAAAATTTTTCAGAAGATTCATACGCAAAAAATTATTCTGCTGTTTTTCTTAATACAGTATTTGCTGTTTGATAGGCTTACGGACAACAAATAAAGAAGAATTGCAGAAATGATTTTGTAATTTTGAGTAGCCGATATTTAATTATTATTGAAAGCGATGGAAGAGCAGACTACCGATACAATATTAAACTCTTTAGCAGAAGGTGTATTTACTGTTGACAAAAATTTTAAAATAAATTTTTTCAATTCTGCTGCTGAAAAAGTAACAGGGCTCGATAGAAAAGACGTGATTGGAAAATTTTGCAAGCACGTTTTAAAATCAGAACTTTGCTATCTGAATTGTCCCATTGCTTCAATCCTTGAAAATGGAAAAAGCATTTTCGACTTAGAAACACAAATACAGCGTAGTGACGGCAAAGTATTGCAGATTCGTATGAATGCCGCTGTCTTAAAAAATGCTTCTAATGAACCAACCGGTGGAATAATTTCTTTCCGCGATATGTCTGCTTACAAAGAACTTCGCCAATATCTCGAACACAATACACAATTTTACGGCATAGTTGGTTATAGTAAACCAATGCAGGAAATATTTTCTTTGATAACAGAAATTTCGAACACTGATGCAACAATATTGATAATAGGTGAAACCGGTACGGGTAAAGAATTAATTGCGAACGCTGTTTACCTAACGAGCAAAAGAAAAAATAATAAATTTGTGAAAGTTAATTGCGCAGTTCTTCCGCCGCAGCTTCTTGCAAGTGAATTGTTTGGTCATTCTAAAGGCGCTTTTACAGATGCAGTGAAAGAAAGGATGGGGCGTTTTGAATATGCCGATGGAGGTACAATTTTCCTAGATGAAATTGCCGAGATACCTATTCAAATGCAATTGCAATTACTGCGAATAATTCAGGAAGGAGCTTTCGAGCGATTGGGTGAATCGCAAACCCGTAAGGTGGATGTAAGAATTATTGCCGCAACAAATGTAAATATTGAAGAGGCTATTAAAAACGGTACATTCAGAGAAGACCTGTATTACAGGTTGAATGTAATCCCGATAGAGGTTCCCCCATTAAGAAAAAGACGAGAGGATATTCCTCATCTTGTAAATCATTTTATTAAAAAATTTGCTTTACTCTATTCAAAAGATATAACTCAGATTGACGATAAAGGGATGGATTTGCTTTACAGATATGATTGGCGTGGTAACGTACGCGAACTTGAAAATGCAATTGAATATGCTATGATCAGATGCAAATCATCCGACACCTTGTGCGCTTGCAGTTTACCTGTATATCTGCGTAATAATGTTAAATGCAGTAAAGAAAAAAATCATATATCCGATCCTTCCTCATCAGAAATATTAAGGCTGCTCGAACTCCATCAGTGGAACAGGTCAAAGGTAGCAAAGGAATTAAGTATTAACCGATCAACTCTCTGGCGAAAATTAAAATCAATGGGTATAGAATAAATCAACATTATAATTCACTACTCCCTTCCTCAATGTTGCAATGCAACAAAATGATGCACCATCCTTTAACATTTTACAACCAAATAAGATAGCACCATAAACTTACTGCAGTGTTGCAACTGCCGCATTTATAGCATTCAAATTTTTATCTCTAACTCAATATTTTTTCTGGTAAAAGATTTGCTTGTATAAAAATATTATGAGCGAAATGTTAGCAAATCATTATTTCCAGAATCGTAAATTCATTACAGCCGCACCCTTGCTTGAAAAAGCTCTTAAGTATTCCAATGATGATTCTTTAAAGAAGAAGCTAATCATCTGTTACGCAGAAACCGGAAGAATTTCTGAAGCATTTAATTTATTCTGCTCTCTGATTAAAACAAACATTAAAATTATTTTGGATACAAATACTGCTGATGAAGATTGCCCCTGCCCCGATCTAATTTTTCAAATGGAAAACTCATTTTATTCAAATGATTTGGATTTTACAAACTTACTTCAATTGGGAATGCTCTGGCTATTTTGCGATAAAGAAACTTCACTCAATTATTTCCAAAAGGCGTTAACAATTCAGTCCAACAATAAAGAAATTATTGATACAATATCTATAATAAAAAAACATAATCAATCTCAGATGTTATCACACTAAACTAAAAGGAGTTCAAATGAAAAGTAATTTATCAAGAAAAGAATTTTTAGTTAATGCCTCCAGAGCTGCCGTTGGTGTAACTGCAGTAGCCGGGTTCTCAAGCCTTGTTACAACTGCTACAACAAAAGCCAAACCTCTTATCACCCCCTGGCCCTGGCCTTATCAAGAGTTGGATGCAGAAGAAGTTAGACTTCAGGCTCATTATCTTTATTGGAATGATAAAGACTGCTGCGCCGGTGTATTCGGTGCTTTAGTTAATGCATTAGCTGCAAAAATAGGAGAACCATGGACTAACCTGCCAATGGAAGTTATGTTATTCGGACGCGGCGGCGGCGGAGGTTGGGGTACTCTTTGCGGTGTAATAAACGGGGGGGCAGCACTCATAAGTCTGGTTACTGAAAAAGCTGCATCAGGTCCGCTTTTAACAGAACTTTTTGGATGGTACACTCAGGCTGAATTACCAAGTGATGCAGCAAATGATATCGCAGTTAATGGCGGGTATCTTGTTCATAATTATGACGATGCATTAGTTCAGAATGTTTCCGGAAGTCCGCTTTGTCATATATCTGTTACTGAATGGTGCGTTGCAGCCGGCAAAAAAGTTAGTGATGTTGAAAGAAAAGAAAGATGCGGCAGAATCGCCGGTGATTGCGCTGCAAAAACTGTTGAACTTTTAAATGCCTACTTCGCTGGAACTTTTGTTCCAACTTATGTTGATCCTGAAACTGTTACTGCATGTTTAGGCTGCCACGGAACTGCATTCATGAATAATGTTATGACTAAAATGGAATGCACATCCTGTCATGGTGACCCGCATGATACCTCCGCAGTTGAACCAACCGGCGGAATAGTATCCTCATTTTCACTGAGTCAGAATTATCCTAATCCATTTAATCCAAGCACGAAAATTAATTTTGCAGTCCCGCAAACAGAAAAGGTTCGTCTTGATGTTTATGATATTCAGGGTAAATTAATTAAATCCTTAGTTGATTACGATCTGTATCAGCCAGGGAATTACAGTGTTGAATGGAACGGAAGAGATAATCACGGTAAGAATGTTGCCAGTGGCATTTACTTTGTCAAAATGCAGGCAGGTAAATTTGCACAAACAAAAAAGATGAATCTTGTAAAATAAACTTTATAAATCTTAAATTCTTTTTACTCATTGCTTTAAATGGCGGTCACTTAATCAGTGATCGCCATTTTTTTTAATTAAAATCTTTCCAACTCAGGTTATTAATACGAATAAATCTTTAAACCGTTAAAACGGTTTCCTTCGCTGCTCGAGCTTTTTTAACCTATGGAATAAATTCCATAGAGAACCGAAATAGTTTTTCTGATTGTATTTCCCTTTCAGGTTCTCAATGCGATTTATCGCATTGAAAAAACATAGACTAAAAAAGTCTTAACGGTTTTAACCGTTTACCTACCCACCCATTAAACAGTTAAAACGGATTTGCGACTGGTTTAGCTTCTTTTTAGCAGGTGTTTTTATGTAACACTTACTGAAGCCAAAACTATTTACACTTTAGTTACGAACACTCAAATGAACAATTATAAATTGGAAATCTTGAATAGCGAATTAAAGATTAGAAAAATATTTATAATAATCGTAGTAAGTGCTTGGCATAATCCTTAAAATGTCTCTCAAGGATCATCAAAATAAAATATAGTTACTATTGCAAAAATGTTATATTTTTTGGCTGTATGATTTGATCTTTTAGTTAATTTCAACTAATAATACAAGGAGGGGTTATGTCCCCAAAGTCAGATGCAAGTCAGGTAAAGTTTAATCTTCTTTTCAAGAATCATCCACTACCGATGTGGATTTACGATATTCAATCTCTCGCCTTTCTCAAAGTTAATGACGCTGCTGTAAAATATACGGCTACTCACGTAAAAAATTCCTTACACTTACTCTAAAAGATATCAGACCCAAAGAAGATGTTTCCCGGTTGATAAAGGATGTTTCTAAAAAACGTCCGGCACTTCAACAATCCGACGATTGGCGGCACAAATTAAAAAGCGGAAAAATTATTGATGTTGAAATAACTTCTCACACAATAAAATATAACGGTCGTAAAGCTGCGCTTGTAACTGCAAAAGATATTACCGATAAAAAACTTGCAGAAGAAAAAATAAATAAACTGAATAAAGTTTATGCTGTTTTAAGCGAGGTCAATCAAACAATAGTGCGCATCCGAGACGATAAGAAGTTATTTAAAAACATTTGCCGCATAGCTGTTGAGAAAGGCGGCTATGTAATGGCGTGGATTGGAATGATTGATACAAAAGAAAATAAAGTAAAAGTAATTGCTTCAGCAGGTGTTACTAAAGATTACTTAAAAAAAATAAATATTGATTTGAATGATAAAAAGCGAAGCGGCGGACCGACGGGATTAGCAGTAAAAACCGGCAAGCACGTTATTTCTAATAATATTGAAGAAGACAAAAGAATGCTTCCCTGGCGAAAGGATGCAATCAAATACGGTTACAAATCTTCT
This sequence comes from Ignavibacteriales bacterium, assembly GCA_016709155.1. Lineage (NCBI taxonomy): Bacteria > Pseudomonadati > Ignavibacteriota > Ignavibacteria > Ignavibacteriales > Ignavibacteriales bacterium. The sequence goes on from JADJEI010000006.1 coordinate 267,597, forward strand.
GCATCTTTTCCAATTAAATTGTTTGGTAAAGTTGTTGGATCATTCTCCCTTTACTCATCGCAGGAATTGTTTTTTAATCATGAGGAAATAAAACTCCTCCATGAGATGGTTAAGGATTTATCCTTTGCTTTAGAATTTATTAAAGAAGAAAATATAAAAAGAGAGGCTGAGGAAGCATTGCGTGAAAGCGAAGAAAATCTTTCTATTACTTTACATTCCATCGGGGACGCAGTAATTACAACAGATAATAAAGGCATTATAAATAAGATGAATCCAACTGCAGAAAAATTATGCGGCTGGAAAATAAATGGTGTAAAAGGAAAACATCTCAATGATGTATTTAGAATAATAAATGCTGATAGCCGATTGGCGGTTGAAAGTCCATTTGAGAAAGTAATTAAAACCGGTAAAGTGATAGGTTTAGCAAACCATACAGTACTTATATCCCGCGATGGAAAAGAAAGAAATATAGCTGACAGTGCTGCGCCAATTAAAGATGCTAATGGAAAAATTAAAGGCGTGGTACTTGTATTTTCTGATGTGACTGAAGCATATAAAACACGAAAAAAATTAGAGCGTAACGAACAACTTCTTCAAGAATCTCAGAAGATCGCTCGTTTAGGTAACTATACGTGGGATTTATCAAAAGGTTTTTGGACAAGCTCAGATATCCTTGATGATATTTTTGGAATAGATAAAAACTATATTCGTTCCTTAGAAGGTTGGGCTGCTATTGTTCATCCTGATTTCAGGGAAATAATGAAAAATTATGTTATTGAAGATGTTATAGGTAAACGCAAAAGTTTTGATAAAGAATATAAAATTGTCAGGATTAAAGATGGTAAAGAACTATGGGTTCATGGCTTGGGTGAACTTGAGTTTGATAATAAGAAACAGCCGGTAAGATTAAAAGGGACAATAAGTGATATCACCAAGCGCAAGCTGGTAGAAGAAGCATTGTTTAAAAGCCGTAAAGAATTTAAATCCTATTTTGATTCGGGTTCAATCGGTTTAAGCGTTACAGCTCCAGATAAAACCTGGCTTGAAATTAATCAACGACTTTGCAAAATGTTGGGATATACTAGAAAAGAATTAATCGGACTTACCTGGGATTTAATCACTTATCCTGAAGATATATTTGAGAATTTAAATTTGTTTCAACAAGCACTTGATGGTAAAATAGATAATTACGAGATGGACAAGAGATTTATCAGAAAAGATGGCAGAATTATTTATGTTACACTTTCGGTTGTTTGTCAGCGTAATGATGATAGGACTGTTAATCATTTTCTTTCTTCTTACAATGATATTACTGAACGTAAACAAGCCGAAGAAGCCTTGCAGAAAAGTGAAAATGAATTGCGGGTTATTCTCGAATCCACTGCTGATGGTATTTTAGCCGTTGACCAAAATGGTAAAATCATCAAAACTAATAAACGATTTGCTGAGCTTTGGAAAATACCAAAGACTCTGATTAACTTGGGAGATGATGAAGCACTTTTGAAATTTGTATTGGATCAATTACTCAACCCGGAGCAATTCCTTAATAAAGTACATCGACTTTATAATACATCAAATGAAGATTTAGACACGCTCATTTTTAAAGACGGTCGTGTTTTTGAAAGATATTCTACTCCCTTGTTAATGGAAGATAAAATTAGTGGGCGCGTATGGTCTTTCCGTGATATTACCCAGCAAAATCGTGCGGACGCATCACTGCGTAAAAGCGAGGAACGGTTCAGAAACCTTGTAGAAAATATTAATGAAGTATTCTATTTATCAAATGGAGAAGGTAAGATTGAGTATTGCAGCCCAAATAGTTTTACATCAATAGGATATTCGCTTCAGGATATACTGGGAAAATCATACATTCGTTTGATAGCGCCAATTGACCGGCGTTTGGTGGTAGATCATTATCTCGAACAAACTTTAAATCGTTCTTCAGATTCTGTTCTTGAATTCAGAGTACGTCGTAAGGATGGGACAATAATATGGGTTGAGCAAATTACTCATTTTGTTCGTGATGCTACCGGAAATGTTGTTGAATACAGGAATGTCGCGCGTAATATTAACGATCGCAAACTTGCAGAATCAAAGCTCCAAAATGAAAGGCTGCTGCTGCGAACACTTATTGATAATATTCCGGATTCAATTTATTTAAAAGACTTAACCCTCCGTAAGACACTCGCCAACGCCGCTGATGTCCGCTACGCTGGAGCAAAATTGGAGCTCGAAGTTTTAGGTAAAACTGATTTTGAGGTTTACCCAAAGGAACTTGCGGAAAAGTTCTTTGCTGACGATCAATCAGTAATACAAACCGGCATTCCTGTGCTTAATAGGGAAGAATATATTATAGATGATAAAAAACAAATACGCTGGCTTCTTTCTTCCAAACTTCCATTGAGAGATAAGGATGGTCGGATTATCGGTTTGGTTGGTATCGGTCGGGATATTACTAACGCAAACAAGCCGAAGAAGAACTACGCAAAAGCAAAGAAGACTTGCAAAAGTTTTTCGATGATGATTTATCTGCAGATTATATTTCTACCCCTGCCGGGCAGTTATTAGACTGCAACAAAGCATTTCTAAATATATTTGGTTTTAAATCCAAACAAGAAGCTCTTGCCTCTCCTATTGAAAAACTATATCCGCTTCCATCTGAGAGAAACCGGTTTATTGAGTTTATTAAAAAGCATAAAAAAATTGAAAACTTTGAGAGAGAACTTGTTTCATTTGACGGCAGAATTATTTATACGTTTGAAAGCGCTATTGCTGAGTTTAATAATGCAAACGAATTGATCCGGATAAGAGGATACATAGTTGATATCACAAAAAGAAAAATAGCAGAAGTAGAATTAACAAAACTATCAAGAGCCGTTGAGCAAAGTCCGGCTTCGGTTGTAATAACAAATCAAAACGGCGATATAGAATATGTGAATAAAAAGTTTTGTGAGGTAACAGGCTATTCCATGGTAGAAGTTCTTGGTAAAAATCCGAACATTCTAAAATCCGGTTATCACGATAAAGCATTCTACGAAAATTTCTGGAACAAAATTTTATCTGGTAAAGAATATCAAGGTGAAATGCGCAACAAAAAGAAAAATGGAGAATTATACTGGGAGTCAGCTCTCATATCACCTTTACTAAATTCAGAAGGAGATATAACACACTTTGTAGCAGTGAAAGAAGATATAACAGAAAAGAAAATGATGGTAGAGGAATTAATTACCGCGATAGAAAAATCTGAGTCAGCCAACAAATTAAAAGATGCTTTTATCGCCAATATGTCCCACGAAATCAGAACACCGTTAAATGGAATTTTAGGGTTATCGGAAATAATAAGGGATATGTATGCCGGGCATATTCAAGAGGAAGATAAAGAATTATTTGCAGGCATTGAGCATTCAAGCAAACGAATAATCAGAACAATTGATATGATATTAAATTATTCGCGTATGCAAACCGGCGATTTTCCGGTTGCACACAGAAAAATTGAACTTTCTTCGATATGTGATAATTTAGTCAAAGAATTTTTCAACTCCTCAAAAAGTAAATCACTTAAATTTTCTTTCGAAAACAGATGCAGTAAATCAACTTCAATATTCGCCGATGAGTACTCCATCACCCATGCAGTTTCCAACTTGATAGATAATGCAATAAAATATACTAATAAAGGTTTTGTCGAAGTTATTCTTTATAACGGAGAAGATGATGAAATTTTACTCGATGTAAAAGACAGCGGCATTGGAATAAGCGAGGATTACATTCAGCATATCTTCGAGCCATATCAGCAGGAGCAAATGGGATATGGTCGTGCCTATGAAGGGATCGGGCTTGGGCTTCCAATGGTAAAGAAATTTTTACTTTTGAACAATGCAACCATTTCCGTAAATAGCACAAAAGAAAAAGGGACAATTTTTACAGTCAATTTTGGAAAACCCATTTATCAGCATGATGAAAAAATGACGGAAGAAAAAATTATAAAAAATATCCCCATACCGGAAGGAAAAAACATGCCTTTAGTTCTGATTGTTGAAGATGATAAAATCAACCAATCTACAATTAAAAGATTTATTGAAAGAAGTTATCTTGCAATTATCACTGATTCCTCCAACGAAGCAATTGAATTATTAAAGAATACTAAAGTTGATATTATTTTAATGGATTTTTCAATTAAAGGAGACATGAATGGATTGGAATTAACAAAAGTATTAAAAGCATCAAAAGAATATTCTAAGATACCGGTAATTGCTTTAACGGCTCACGCATTTGAAAGCGATAGAGCGAATGCAATGAATGCCGGCTGTGATGAATATTTAGCAAAACCTTTTTCAAGAAATGCACTGCTTGACACAATTGGCAAGTTCGTTTTATAAAGATATTAATTTAATTTTTTGTTGGAGCGTTTTAGTATGACAGATTCAAATATTCAATCAAAAAAAATCCTTATTGTCGAAGACAATGAAGTAAATAGCAAAATAATGGAATTTCAACTTGGGAAGTATTATTTAATTGATATCGCAAAAGATGGAGAAGAGGCTATCGAATTGTTTTCGAAAAATAATTATAATCTTATTCTTATGGACATAAATCTTGGTGCCGGACTAAACGGGATCGAGGTTATGAAAATAATTCGGGAATCCGATAAAGGTAAAAATACCCCGGTCATTGCAATCACTGCCTATGCTAATTTCGGCAACAAAGAATCTTTTCTAAATGCTGGCTTTGATAACTACATATTAAAGCCTTATCACTCGGATGACCTGTTAAGAAGCGTAATGGATACAATTAATATTTACAGCGATTAATCCATCCTACTCTGACTCAGCATTTTTTAGCGCATCAATATCCAGTTTTTCATGCTCATCAGCGCTTTCATAACTCCCGGTGCCTTTTCCGGATCGCTCATTAATTTTGGAAGTATAGTTGGAACAATCTGCCACGAAACGCCGAATTTATCTGTCAGCCATCCGCACATACTTTCTTCTCCCCCATCCGTTAGTAATTCCCAGTATTCATCAATTTCATCCTGCGTATCACATTCGACAACAAAGGAAACAGCTTCGTTGAAGTAATAATCATGATCTCCCGGACCATCCATTGCAATCATGTTGCACTTATTCAATTTGAATTCTGAAAACATCACCTTGCCGGCATTAGCATCTTCCGGCGGATAATGGATCATCACATCTATCGAGGAATTATCAAAAACAGAAGTGTAATTATTAATAGCCTTTTCTGCACTTCCAAACAATTCGTTGGTGAATAACATTGATGGAGATATTTTTAGATTTGTATCTTCATTACTTGAAATAGACAACTGCCATGTTACACCAAACTTATCCTGAAGCCAGCCGTATCTCTCGCTCCATGGATATTTATCAATTGGCATTAATGCTTTACCTCCATCAATTAGTTTATCCCACATTCTATTGGTTTCACTCATTGATCCGCAGATTACAAAAAAAGAAATAGATGGATTAATCTCAAACATTGATCCTCCATTAAGCGCCATAAATTTTGTTCCGTTTAATTCAAAAGTAACAACCACCTTATTGTAAGAAGTTATTTTGGAATTATTGAAAATGGAGCAGTAAAATTCTGCTGCGGCTTTGGCTTGTCCGTTAAACCATAAGCAAGGATAAATTTGATTTGTCATTTTATGTTCCTTATTTATTTAATGAAACTTCTGAGAAATAAATATCTTCCTGTTTGTCATTCACCTGCCATCACCGCGAGAATACATTATGCGGCAGTGGCATTAGAGGTCTCTAATTTTTTTTTCATAATTATATCTGTTTGTTCTTCGGTTCCTAATTTGAATAAATGTTTCCCAGATTCAGTAAAACCATTCTTCTTATAAAAACTAATTGCCTTTACATTTTTTTCCCAGACACCAAGCCATACAAAATTTATCTTCTTTTGCTTTGCTGCTTCGAAGGCTTTATCGAGCAGAAGATTACCAACTTTGTGTCCCTGAAATTCTTTCAGAACATATATACGTTCAATTTCGATTGTGTTATTCTGAATAGTTTCAGTTTGAGCCTGTCCAAAATTTATTTTCAGATAACCGATTATCCTGTCGTTTAAAGTCGCAATATAAAATTCAGAATATGGGTTATTAAATTCAGATGATAATTTTTCAAAAGTAAAATGTTCAGCCAAATACATTTTCATATCTTCTTCAGTATTTACCTCTGAGAAGGTATCGTAAAATGTTTTTGCTGCAACAATCAAAAGCTCATTAAGTTCTGCAAGTTTTGCTTTAGATACTATTATGTTTTCGGTGTGCATATTAATTCGTTTTATTATTTAAGCTTAATTATTTCTTTGTGAATTTAAAATCTCGATTACTAAAATGCGCTGTGTAAAACTATTTATGTCTTCAAGCAAATATTATTTGCCTTAGATTTTATTGTATTTTTTTTAAATTGTATTTGTGACAACAGCAGTTCTTTAGTTAGCTAAATCTACAATAATAAAATTAAAAACTCAATAGAGCACTTAATTTATTTAAGAAGAAAATTACACAGAGTACTTGAAATGCTTAATTGCTTGTGTTTTCCTCTCAGGTTCTCAATGCGATTTATCGCATTGGAAAAAGGATCAACAAAAAGATTTAACGGTTTTAACCGTTTATTGAAACGCCGTATTTTTTTAGAAATAATTGATACTCTTCCGCATAACTTTTAAGGCGATGATGTTCTTCCTGATTTTTGATGTATTTTATCACCGCACTAACCCTTGTAGGTGAGACAGAGAACGCACCATAACCTATTCCCCATTGAAATTTTTGTCCCGTCATTCTTTGCTGATTTATATAATGTGAAGAAGATCCTTTTAACAATTTTATACACTCTTCAACGGATAGGTTTGTAGGTAGGTCTATTAAAGTATGAACGTGATCACTATTAACGAAATTATTCTCCATATAAATGTTCTTCTCCTTAGCATATTTAAAAAGATATTCGGAAATTTTTAGCCTCGTTTCTTTGCTTAGTACTTTCTGATGATCAAGTGTTTCCCAAATAAAGTGTATTCAGATTTTGTGGTGTGAGTGTTTTGACATCTTATTTCCTTTTTTAGTAATAAAATATTAAACCGTTAAAACGGTTTTGCTTTTTGTTTAGCTTCTTTTAGTCTATGGAATAAATTCCATAGAGAACCTGATAATGATTTTGAACTGCTGTACGCCTAATATTTTATTTGCATCGGGTACAACATTTTATTTAAGTTATAAGTATCAAGGTAGAATAGTTACGCAAAACAAAAGGAGTTTCTTATGAAAATAATAATTTCGATCAGGATGCTGGTTTTAAGTTTCTTTTTAATTGGTGTTTTTAGTGTAACCTCTGCAGGATGCTTAAAGAAAGACACATCCGAAAAACCGCAAACCCCCACTAATAATAACACTCCCCTGCCCGGCGATACGACCGTGACCAAAGATCCTTTGCAGCTTCCTCAATTTATGCCGGATTCTCTTAAGCTACTATTCCAGGCGTTAATTACGACCGAAGCAGAAAAAATATTTAGCACCTACCCGGCGGGGTATGGTGTTTTATATATAGATTTTGAAGGGCATTATCACGGCGCTACAAGACTTGATGAAAGTCGTGTAACACTAAAATGGAAAAATGCAAAAGTTCAAAACCTAAGCGAAACCGAATTGCAACTATGGATTCCTGAAATAAATATGGAAAACATTTCAATGGAAGGATTAACCATACCCATAAACCTTAACGAACAGCCGCGGGATGCAGGAATATCAAGTGCAACATTAAGAATGTACAGCCAGCTAATAGCCAAAACAAAAGATGGAATGATAATTTTGTTAGGGTTTAGATGAGAGATAGAAAGTATTTTGGAATATGATTTTAAAACAACAATCCCGACTGTCATCGGGACTACTGTAAATGTTTTCACAACGGAATAATCCTTATTGTGATTTGTTTTTGAAGTGTTGATAGAAAATTAATAAATCATTTAACAAAATTAATAATCTATGAAAAGAAATTGATTTCACATTAATGCGGATCACTATACAATAAATATTACTCTCACAGCTATAGCTATCAGGTTATTACGTAATAACTTTAGTTATAATAGCTTAATAATGCATGATAACAAATTATTTTGCTATCCAATGCCCTTACCCCAATTAATCTGAATATATAAGTTACTAAGAAAGTTACCTTTTGCTTTATTATATTCTTCAATAAACCGTATCTTACCAATTAATGATTTTTGAATATCTTTTAGTTTAAATTCTTCTTCAAAAAAATCACGAGCAAATTCAACTCCCTCAGTTATTAACACTTGTAAAATATATTCCAACTTTTCGTAAACTTTTATCGGAACATCTGGCTTATGTCTTTTTAAATCTAAACCAACCGATACAATTTCTTTACTATTCTTTCTCTTTAATAATCTTTTCTTTTTATTATTAATATAGAATCCATTCTTAAGAATTGATTTGTCTATTTTATAAATAGCTTTATTTAATTCTGAAATCCTACCAGATATTAAAACGTCGTCAATCCACCTTGAATAATTTAGTTTATGGTTATTGCATATTGATTGAAGGTCATAATCCATTTTCCAAGCAATTAGATTAGCAACAATTGGACTAGTTGGAAACCCTTGAGGTAGTCTTTTATCATAAATCACTAAATCTGTAAGAATTTGAGATATTCTTTCTGAACGTCCTGAATTTTTAAAAAAAGAATATACCCTATCGGAATTAATATTAGGGAAAAAATCTTTCAAATCAATTTGATATATCCCTTCCCTACCGCAATGAGATTTAACCATATCATAAAGATTTTTATCTACTATACCACCACAAACACTTTTGGGAAATTTCGACCGTGACATTAGAAATTTATGCAATCTTTTTAAGATTAATTTAAACTCGCCAACTGGGTAATTGAGTATTCGAAATTCATCTGAATTCTTTTTGGGTATTTTTTTTTCTTTAACAATTTTAGATTTGATGGAGATAATCTTTAATAATCTTGATTCAGTGGTTTTAAGTGGGGTCGTAAGATACTTAATTTCATGTAAATTAAGTTTTAGAGGAATGTGTTGTAATACTTTACTAGGCATCTATCAATTTTAGCTTGTCTCTTTCAAAATCTCTCAATACTGAATTTAATTCACTCATGATGTTTTTAAAGTCCTTGTTGGCGTTGCTTTCGCGATTTGTATTTTGAAAAATAAACAGTTGTGACAATGTCATATCAAATCGATTACAAAATGAATGAAGAAAAGTAAGTGAGGGTTCTCTTTTTCCCTGTTCATACATTGAAAGTAATGAGGCAGGGACATCTAAATCTAATGCAAGATTTTTTTGTTTGATTCCACTATACACCCGAATCAACTTAATTCTTGTACCCAATTCGCTTAGAAGTTCCATTTATAAACCTATCGGTATTAAATTTCAGAAAAAAAATGCTTTTAATATTATTTAATCAATTGAAGTAACGTCAAGAACTTAACTATAAGCTCGATTAACGAATTAATCATACTCAATCTATTTCGAGCTTTTTCATTTACAAGTATTTTATCAATTTGCTTGATAAGACCTGCAATGAAAATCTTCAACCGATTTGGTGCTCCACGTACTTGAGAGATATTAGTCAGAGTATTTTTAAGTTCTCTTAACTGTTTTATATCTCTCGGTGTGATATTGTTATTTTTCATCTCGATTCAACCTCCTTTCTTTGAAATATTGGAACAATACTTTAATTAAAAGCCCAGGAAAATTTTAATCCTGGTAGATAAACAATGACAATATGCATAATCTATCTACAAAGTTTTATGGATATAGTTGTTAGTAGATGGAAGTATGATTAACCGAAGTATAACTGATTTTGATTAACATAAGCTTGACATCCTCTATGCCCACTTACTTTTAGTATCCTGGTTACTACAACAATTTGAGTAAGAATCATCTTAAGGAGACGAATGGAGGTTGATGTAATAAATATCACAATTTCAAAGAACCCAATAATTACATATTGGATAATCAAATATACTTATAAGTTAACTCAGAAACAAATTAATTTACAATATGTGAATTACTTAATGTTTTAGGGACAAAATATCTTTTAGTCCAAAAAGTTAATACGTCCCTAATCTTTACAAATAGTATTAGACTTTAGTACAAATATAATCGAATGGTAAAATCTTTTTCTGGATTTTCTTATTTTTATTAGTTTCTAATCAAGTACGGCAGTGTGTAAGCATATTTTCTAATCCTACAAATAGTTATATAGTAAAACCGCCATTCTTTACAGGGTTAAAAGTACGGGAAATAAACAAAAATTAAAAATGAAGAATTAAGAATGAATAATTAATAATTAAGAATTAGGAAGTTGGAGATTGGAAGACGACAATTCTTAATTCTTAATTCTACATTCTACATTGGAAATAATTGATAAACTAATTTTGTATCTGGTTTCCAACAGCAAATCCATAACCGACAGGAAAAGTCCTGAACACCATTTTATATATATAAGCATTCTCAATTATATCAGGATCGCTCCACGTTTCGCCGCGGTCAGTTGAATAAATAAATTGACTCCCTACGGTTTTTGCACCTGTATCGTAATACGCTGCTATGCATTTACCATCGGCTGCCGCATGTAGATCTTCAATGTTTCCAAACCCCGGCATCTTTGACGACAACGATTTCCAGTTCATAACACCGGTGGTTGTTTTAAAAATCGTATTATCATAACCGGCGGCAATACCATACCGTCCATTTTGCTCTTCAGAAAAACCAACCGTTATAAAGATTTTAGTGCTGTTGAAATTATACTCAGTCCATGTAACCCCGGCATCCGTGGACATTACATAAACTCCGTTTGAGCCAACACCAACACTTGTATCACCGAAGCAGTGGACTGCAAACAGGGATTCAGTTGTTGGAGATGTCTTTATAGTCCAGTTAAAACCTTCATTATAAGAAACAAGTATAGTGCCTGCATTGCCAACTGCAACGCCATAGGTGGGTGTAAAAGAAACACTGTTCAGGGTATTGGGAGCTGTTGTAATAATATTCCAGGTAGTGCCGTCATTAGTACTTAAAAAGATGCGCCCTTCATTATTGACTGCAATCATTCCTAAATTAGAAGTCACTGCGATATCTGAAAATATAGTACCTTCTGTTGTCAGCACATTAGTCCAGTGAAGTCCGTTATCTAAAGACTGCCAGATAGCACCTTTGCCTAAGGTGTCCTGCCCGCCTACAACAAAGATGTTGGAAGCAAATCCAAACGCTCCGGCACGAAGTTCCTTAGCAAAACGGAGGGTGTCAACTTCAGACCAGGTAACTCCCCCATCAAATGTTTCGACAAAAACAGAATAGGGTCCCTGCTTTGTGTTATTAGTGTCAATTGAACTTTCAACCGGTCCAAAATCACAACCCAAAATACCTGTTAGAATAAAAATAAAGGCTGAAATTATTTGATAATATTTTTTACGGGTATATGCACTTGTAAAATTAAACATATAACATTCCTTAGAATTTGAATTATGCTGTAATAAATCTACATCAATAAAACAAAAAACTCAAGAGGGAAAAAACAATTAAGAATTAAGAATTAACAATGAATAATTAAGTTAGGCTGTCTGATTTCAATTTTGATTAAGTAATTGTCTTATTGCAGCAAGGTGCGAAAGTAAAACCAATGGCACTACACAAGCCGGAAGCAGGTTAAAAGGAAAATATAAAACAGCAATATTAGGTTGATCGAAAGCAAACTGCTGAAACGAAAATGGAGCGGATAGAATTGCATTTAAAACAATATTCAAAAGAAGTCCAAGGCAGATAAAATTCCACGTCAGAATTACTTTATTATTTATTTGTTTTTTAATAAAGCCAAAATAATAAATAAAGGGGGCTGTCAACCCGGATAAAATGTCAAAGTTCCTCCCCTCAAAAGTCATAAGTTCAGGTACAACTTTATTAACATATAACCAGAAGAGTACAACTTCAACAGGAATTCTTATTATGTGTAAAAGGGTTAATGTTCTGATGTTTAAACCATCAATATATTGTCTGCCTTTTGCCGTTAAAAATAATCCAGCTATAAAAAGGAATGGCGGTAAAACTAAAAGCAAGAAACGAGGGGGTATTGTGTCTGTCACAGTATAAAATCCGGAAAGTCCAATAACACTTTGTACCGCAATCCAGATTAATAAAATCAGTAAAGTGCCTTTTGAACTGCCGGCTGATTTATAAAAAAGACCAAATGTTAAAAGTGTTGTTAGTCCAAAAACTATGCTTATGTATGGGGTAAATTTTCCAACTTTTAAGTCACGTTACTCAAAATAGAGTTTAATAGAAGGCTGTCTCAAAAGTTTTGGCAGAGGCTATCTCAAAAGTATCATTCCATCCCGATGTATCGTGACTAGGTGACAAAAACTGACTTTTGAGACAGTCTCATACTATAATGACTTTACACCTCTGCCTCAGGGATGCCTTTGGGAGACAAACTCAGTGTGGCAGGAAAAATTACTTTTGAGACAACCAAATCTTATGAAAATTATTTCATTGAGTGAAGTGCTATTCTGTTGCCTTCGGTATCGGAGAAGTGAGCCATAAAACCATTTTCGCCAATTGAAGTTTTAGGCATAAGAATTTTACCGCCTGCTGCCTCTACCTTTGAAAGCGGCACGCTTAAATCATCACCGCCATTCAGATAAACTAATGAGCCGGTCATTGATGGTTCAAATCCTTCACCTTCCACGATTCCACCCCCAACCCCGCCATTTTGCATGTCGCAGGGAAGGAAGCCATACTTCATTTCGCGGTGAGCCATTTCCTGAATCTCTGCACCGAAAAGTGTTTCATAAAACGCTTTTGCTCTGTTGAAATTTTTTACTGGAATTTCAAACCAGTTGATTGCATTTTTCATTTTGTTTGATCCTTATTGTTTGTTAATGAATTTAGTTTTTTTTCATTTTTGTTTTTGCAAATTTTCCTTCGCTCTGAATTTAACAATTTTGGTTATCAGTCCCAATGGCAGGGGTTTATCAAGTGGAAACCGAACCGAACCTTTTCCCTGTTTATATTTTGAAAGTTCCTTCGCAAATTCTGAATGTCCTGATGGTGTAGCATAAAAGCCAATATGGTTTTTGAATGCGGCAAAATATACCAATGGCTTGCCGTTTAATTTATAGGCAGGCATACCATAACTTATAGATTCCTCTGCATCCGGCGCTGTGTGTTTTATTATCGCACGGATTTGTTCGAGTCGGTGCCGAACGTCTTTCGGGAAACTTTTTATGTAATCGTCTGTGTTTTTGAAAATATTATTCAGAGAGTAATTCTTTCACTTTATAATTTATAAAATAGTAATATTTCTTGAGACTTCTGAACAATGAGAACTATTGTCAATGTTATTTTGTCCATCGGTGACTATAGTTATCATTCATTGGCAATGTAATCGAAGATTTTTATCCAAGATGCGTAGCATAAATTAATTATCTTCATTTTATCCGGTCTCAATTGAAACTCAATCAGAAGGGTTAATAAAAATATTCCCGCTTATGTACAAAATCAAGAACAATGTATCAACTTATGTAAAACCGCATTTCACCACTGTCAATATTTTACTTTTTTTATACTCTCTAAACAAAGGAAATCACATAATTTAAGAGAAATACTAAAGATTCAATGAAACGGGAGGGTGGCATAATTTTAGTCTCTTTACGAAAAGATTATTTAATTAATGGTTCTATTCAAATCAAATTAAATATGCTCTTTGTTAAGGTTATCATGATTTTTCTCAATAATTAAATGATAACAATAAGTTAATTAAAAGATAACAAAGGGGTAACACCGAAATGCGCTGCTAAACGAAGCAGAATTCTATATTAAGAATAGTGAAAATAGAAAATAATTTTAAAGTAAAAAAAAAATAAATTTAAAAAAATGATATACACTCAAACGAATACAGTCAGAGACCCAAACACTCTAAAATCAGGATACCGAAATTCTCTTTATGATGAATCAATAGAAAAAAATTCTTTAACAAGTAGAAAGGACAAAGTTAAAGAACATTTCTCCAACAAAACGGAATACTGGGATTCTCTTTATGATGAAACAAACGGCAAGCAATCATTTACAAAATTTGAACTTAAAAAAAGGAAAGAAATAGTTTTTGATTTTATTTCCAGACTGCCGTTCAAGCCAAATCAAACTGCTTTAGATATAGGATGCGGAGCGGGGCATTACCTTGTGAATTTATCTAACATTGGGTATAGCACGGTGGGTGCAGATAATTCTGAAGAAATGCTTTTAACTTCTAAAAATAATTTAGCCAAAGCTTCCTTTCAAGAAACAAAATTGATTAATGCCGATTGTTATAATATTCCTTTTCCATCAGATCATTTCAATTTAATTATTAGCATCGGTGTACTTGAATATCTAAGCAAAGAAACTAAAGCGCTCGGAGAGATGCATAGGTTAATCAAACCTGATGGAAATATAATGGTAACTTTTCCAAATGTTTATAAGTTAAGAAATCTTATAAATCCATATTACTATTTAATCAGAGTATGGAGTTATTTGTTCGGGAAAAAAGGAGCTCAATACAGATCAGATATCGCTGCAGATAAGCAGGCAAAAATAGATTTTGGTAAATCTACAGTTACAAGATATAGTTTTAAGAAAGTAAGAAAGCTTATAGAATCTTCCGGGTACAGAATAAATGAATATCGGGGATATTGTTTTGGTCCTTTTGCACTGTGGCAGAAAAGTTTTTTTTCACTCGAGAGATCTATTAAGATCAGTGAATTCATAGAAGGCTTACAACGGTTTAGGATATTTGGCTTCTTAAGTTTTTTTGCAAATCGCTGGGTTTTATGGATCCAGCCAATAAATTCACCAGGCTTGAATCATTCGATTAATAAACAGGTGATTGATAATGAAACAAAACAACAATAATCTTCCGGTATTAATTCTTTCCGGTCATGCCATTGCATTGGGAGTAATTCGCTCCCTTGGGTCAAAAGGTGTGCCTGTGTACGTCGTCAGTTATGATACAAAAGATATGGCGTATAAATCAAAATTTATACAGCAGCATTTTGTTCTACCCCATCCTGAAAAAAATGCTGAAGAATTTATTGCGGGATTATTAAGGATACATGACAAAATCGGTAAGGCGTTAGTTTTTCCCGCAGATGATCCTACTTTAGTAGCGCTTTCAAAAAATATAGATTTATTAAAAGCAAAATTTATTATAGCGAGCCAGGATTGGTCTATCATAAGCAAGGTAATTAACAAAGACATGACTTACGCTGTTGCTGAGAAAGTTGGTGTACCATTTCCAAAAACACTTTCGTTGGATGAAACTATCACAATTACAGAGGATTTAATAAAAGAATTTCGATTCCCCTGTTTAGTTAAGCCTGTCCAGAGCCACATTTATTTTGATATCTTTAAATCTAAAATGGCTATAGTAAATAATATTGAAGAGTTAAAAAATCAGTTTGAGCAATGTAAAAAATATAGCTTAGACGTTACGTTACAGGAAATTATAGAAGGAGATATCACCCAGGGGTTAAACTTCAACTCGTTGATTTACAACGGCAAGATTAAGCAAGGATTTACTGCTTATAAAGTCAGGATGACCGACAATGGCTATGGAATTCCCGTTATTGTTCGCAGCCGTGAAATGATAAAGGAATTGTGGGATTACTCCGAAAAATTACTATCTGAAATGGGATATGAAGGTTATTCAAATGTCGAATTTAAATATGATAAAAGGGATGGGTTATATAAATTACTTGAAGTGAATGGCAGATATAACAGGTCATCACTGCTATCGGCGGAATCCGGAATAAATTTCCCCTGGATTCAATACAATTATATTATTAATGGTATAGACTTTAAGCAAAATGATTACGAAAAAGGTTTTTACTATGTGGATGAGTTTAAGGATTTTCAAGAAAAAATAAAAAAACTTTTAAGTGGTAAAGAAAATTTGTTGAGATTTCTAAAAACTTATTTCTCGAAAAAAGTCTTCGCAATTTTTTATTCAAAAGATATGAAGCCTTTTTATAAGCATTTCGCGGATGGCTTAAAGTTATTATTTGATTTCAACAGAATTTTATAAATTATAAAGAAAGTTAAACATGGAATTGATTACAGAAATTGAACAAAGTGAGTTACTAAAAACTGATAAAAAAAATCCTGCTATCGGTCTTGAAGAAGAACGATTGAAACATATCTCTGATATTGAAGATTTTGATATGTTTCATGAGAGACACCGAATTTTCCCCGCAATATTTGAAACCAGAAATCATAAAAAAATTATTGATGTTTCAGCAGGGATCGGTGCTGCCGCAAACAGAGTGAATAAATATTACAAGGCTGATCTTTTATGCAATGAGTTAGCACCCAAATGTTTAGAGTCACTAAATAAATTAGGATTAAAAACAACATCCTTTGATCTTGATGATACTTCCAAACCGTATCCATTAAAAGATGGTGAATTTGATGCGGTAATTTCACTCGCCACAATAGAACATCTTTATAACATTGATAACTTTTTCCATGAAGCGAGAAGAATACTTAAAGATGATGGGTACATCTATATTTCAGTTCCGAACTATAATGGGTTAAGTTACCTTATCCCACTTATATTTAAAGGAAAGAATTTTCACGAACCATTAAATCCTAAAGACAGTTATGAATTTTATGCTCATCTCAGATATTTCACTCATTTGAGCCTCATTAAATATATCAGTTCATTCGGATTTACTGCAGAGGCTGTTTATCTTGGTAAACCTGAAATGGGAACCCGTTACTTAAAATTCAAATCAAAACACAAAGTTGGCGCTGCAATTTATAAGGCGTTGATGCTTACCATGTATTCTGTTTTGTCGCCTCGCTGGGCGTCCGAACCGGTCATCTGTTTTAAGAAAAGAAATGACTCAAAATTAGTTCTTAATCCGCGTAAAAAAATATTGTAAATAATAATGGATGAAAACAGCGGATATTAGATTTATTGTTCTTGAATTATTTACGGTGCTATTGGTCTTCATTGTTGGATTCATTGGACTCGTTTTTGAAATTCCTTTTGCTAATCTGACAGCAAATCCTATTTCACTTCTTGATCTGCCGTTTTATCAGGGTATTTTGCAAAGAATAGGAGTTATACTCTGGGGCGGCACAGTTCTAATTACACTATTCAGTTTTTCTGTTCTGAAATCATCTGAAAATCTAAAAGACATAAAAAAGTTTTTGCTTTATTCAGGAATATTTTTCGGATACTTTTTGATGGATGAACTTCTGTTAATTCATAATTTTATTTTACCAAAAGTTTTTAATATTCATCAGCTAATTGTATTGATCGTTTATGTAATTCTTACAGTTCTTTTATTACTCAAGTTTAGAAATCTTATTAAAAAAAATAACATATCGCTTTTCGCTGTTGCAGTCACTTTTCTTGGCTTGTCGGTTTTAGTTGATATCTTAAGTTATTTAAATGTTGTGCGGTTTAGTTTTAGATACTTGTTGGATGACGGGTTGAAGTTTTTAGGAATAGCGAATCTTTTTATTTATTACTTAATTTATTGCAGATTCGCATTGAGAAAATTGACGATAAAGTTGTAATTAAAAAGTTGTTTTAATATAAGTTTATTCATTTCAAATGTTACCTAGAAAAAAATCATTTAAGTATGATTCATAACAAAGCACGTAAAAATGTATTAATGGTAGTGCATTCCCGCCTCCCCGCCGATGTAAGAGTTAGAAGGGAGGCTGAAGCCTTAGTAAGTGAAAATTATAATGTCGATATCATTTGCTTAAACCAAACTGATCGCCCTAAAAAGGAAACCATAAATGGTGTAAATATATATAGGGTCAACATGCTGCGAGAAAGACCATCCAAATATAAATATGCGCTTAGGTATATTAATTTTTTTCTTAGAGCTTTTTTCATAGCAAATAAATTATCGTTAAAAAATAAATATTCTTTTGTTCATGTTCATAATATGCCGGACTTCCTGGTATTTGTTCCGATGATTCAGAAATTATGGAGTGCAAAAATAATTCTTGATCTTCACGACCCCACCCCCGAAGTTTTTATGGCGAAATACTATGATGGGCATGACAGCTTAGGCATAAAGTTTTTAAAATTCCAGGAAAAGATCAGTATAAAATTTGCCGATAAAATAATTACTACAAACATTTCATTTTTAGAGACTTTTGTATCAAGGGGGTGTCCTGAAGAGAAGATTACCATTGTTATGAACTCACCTCAGAATACTGTTTTTAAAATTGGTACTATTGATAGCGATAATTCTATTCGAAGTGACAAATTTATAATTATGTATCACGGTACACTGGTTGAGCGTCATGGTCTCGATACCGCTTTAGAAGCCATAGGCATATTAAGACACACTATCCCAAATTTAGAGTTCTGGGTGTTTGGGGAGGGGGATTATACAAAAACTTTTTTAAATAAAGTTAAGGATTTAGATTTGCAGGATATCGTTAAGTATTCAGGATTAGTTAGTCTTGAACAAATATCAGCAACTATACCTAAAATATCAGTCGGAATAATTCCGAACAAAATCAGTCCATTTACAAATATTAATTTTCCAACAAGAATATTTGAATATCTTTTTTATAACAAACCAACGATTGTTCCAAGAACCAGAGGGATAAAAGATTACTTTGATGAAAATTCTATTTTCTTTTTTGAATCTGGTAATGCCAAAAGTCTTTGTGAAATGATTCTAAATATTTACTCCTATCCGAAAGATGCAGCTGCTATTATAACTGCGGGCGTTAAAGTGTATCATCAATATACCTGGGAAAAACAGAGACAAAATTTATTAAACGTTTATAACTCACTCAGAAAAGGATAGCGATTATATTTCATTCAAAAAAAAACTTTGTTATTCCATTTAATGTTTTTTTTCTGAGCGGTAAAACAAAAATCCCAGGTAAGGTTATTTTTCAATTAAAAAATTTATAATTAGAAGGTAAGGAATAGAAAAAGGTGATTGCTTAACTTTAAATTAGAAATTAGATCGAATCCCGTTTCTAATGGCAATAAATCTAAATTAAGACTTAAGAATTGAATATCTCTATTGATTTGTGTGCTTCCACTTAAAATGTCTTTCAATTTCAGAGGAATATTTTGAACCAATTTTTTCTTTGTGCAAATTAAGCCAATCTGAAAATGCAGTTGTTCCATTTGGTTTTTGTTTGGACGTAAGCATTTCATCCATAAGTCCTTTGAGTTCATTATGTGTTAAAATATTATCACGTAAAGCTAATCCGATTAGTTTACCGAATATAATTCCAATGGGAGGAGGAATATGTATTAACTTAGCAGCCGGTTTGATATTAGAGGTGATGAGCTGCACAAATTCCTGAAATGTAAATGACTCCGGTCCAATTGCATCAAGTATAACAGAGTTTTCTTCTTTGGAGCTTTCAATCGCAATTGAAGCTAAGTCCTCGACAAATACAGGCTGCACGCGGTATGCCCCATCCCCAAAAATCGGGAAGAGTGGAAATTTCCGGATCAGCCATGCAATATTATTTACGAGAATATCTTCATCACCAAAAACTAAGGTGGGTCTAACAATACTATAAGGAACACGTGAATTAATTAATGCTTTTTCCTGTTCAGCTTTACCGGAATAATAAGGCAGATCAGAATTTTCAGAAGCGTTTGTTACGCTAATATGAACAATGCGTTTAATCCCGGCTTCTTTAGCGCAGTTAAAAAGTGTAATTGTATTTTTGATAGTCTGCCGGTAAGTTTGATTGTCATACTCAAATCGAATCCAATAAGTGTTATAAAGTGTAGATGCGCCGCGCAGACTCGCAGTCAATTCCTGTGGGTTGTTGAAATTATATGGAAATGCTTTTATCGCACTGCCAAATGGATTTGGTTTATCCGGATGAGTTGTGATCGTAATAACTTCTTCCCCATGCTCCAATAATTTGCGGGTAATGTATTTACCAATATATCCAAAGGAACCTGTTACGACATTAAGCATTTGAAAATCTCTTTAAAATTAAGGAAGGATTTTTTTAGATAAATGATGTAAGCAATTTTTACTTACATAAATATAACAAATAATGATTGTTTGAATTTAGTCTATGCAATAAATTCCATAGAGAACCTAAAGAACTTTTTTGCTTGTATTTTCGTCTCAGGTTCTCAATGCGATTTATCGCATTGAAAATGCATACAACAAAAAGCCTTAACGGTTTTAACCGTTTATTCAGATGTTGAAATAAAAAAATAGATTTTTCAAAACGAATAATTTTATTTTTTCCCTTCATACAACTTATAATTTATTGAACCTTTTTTTTAATGTCTATTGGTTAATTTAGTCATGAAAAAATTATCAGAAATTAAATCGGAAAGAAATTAAAATGAAGAAATTATTATTTAGCAGTTTAATGACTTTATTACTGTTTAGTTCGTGCAGTGAAACCGTGAACGATATTGTTGACAGTTCGATTACTGCCAATCAAAAAAAGGATGAGGTATTGCAGACCGCAAAACAGGATTTTGCTTCTGATGCGGAGATTGCTGCAATCTACGGAAGGAATGTAAGCCAGAGCGGTGAAGTTGATTTATTAAATCTTGAAAATGCTTTTGTGTATGTTGTTCAGTCTGATATTATGCAGAGCAATGAATTTTATGTACCGGTGTTTGGTGCAGGTCCTGTAAAATCTCCAATAAATTTTGATGCCATGATTCAATTAGTAAAAGACACAACGGCGGCAAATATTCTCGGATCAGTTTTCGGCACACTTGCTACAGCTTCAATTGATCCAGCAGCAAATTATGATGATAGCCCATCGGCTGTGCAAACGGCATTGATTAATGGGGGGAGTGCTTTCATCACTCAAAATACTAACACAAAAATTGATATGCTGCTTGTGCCGAGCAAATCAATTGATTCAACTTCTATAGTTAATTCTGCAGACTGGCTTATAAACTTTTACTCTGATTCCAATTCGCTGGTTTTGTGGATTAATAGTGAATCAGGAATAGTGACAACTTTATCAGGGAATTAATGAATCATTCTTAAAATGAAAAACAATAATTAATTTTTTCAATTAAGATTTACCAAAAGATTTTTGCTCACGTGAGAAATCACCTGAGCAAGATCATCTTTTTAGTTTGAATAAAATCATCGGTTTCAATTTTATAAAAATAAACTCCGCTGCTTAATTGTTCACCAAGATTGTTTTCTCCAAACCAGGGAACAGTATATGTTCCGTTATTCAATTCTTCATCAACAAGTGTCATCACTTCCCTGCCGAGTATATCGTAAACTTTAAGTTTTACAATTCCCGGTTTAACTATTTGAAATACAATTTCAGTTGAAGGATTGAAAGGGTTTGGGAAGTTTTGTTCAAGATTATATTCTTCAACCACTTGTGTATTAATCAGTTCTACTTCAGAGAGTAAATCTGGTTCAGGATCCGGCAGCTTTACTGAAGTGTAAAGTCTCAGCTCACCCGGCTCTAAAGGAAATTGTGATTGCGTACTTACCACATCTAAACTGTCACCGGAAAAATATTCATACCACCACCCTGTTCTGCTGAAATTTCCACTGACAGTACCTGACTGCACATTAAAATTGCCGACAATTCTAACATCCATTGAAGGATCATTAATTTCAATTCGTTTGCTGAAACCTGAAACATCTAAAATGAAATCTGTGCTGCGAAATGCTTCATAATTTTCTTTAAGATTGGAAAGCGCAGAAAATACTTTATAGACTTTTAATCTTCGCGGATCATCAAAGTAATCCCAACGAATTGGTTTTTCACCTAATCTTCCGTTATAATCAATCGAGTAATCATAACCAAGTTCACCAAACTGCCATATCATTTTAGGTCCCGGGATCGTAAGAAAGAAAGCGCCGGCAAGTTTCATTCTGTTAAGCGCCTGTGAAAGTTCTTTAATATTGTAATCTCCAAAAGAATTTCCGTACTGAAGATTTTTATACATCAGTCTTTCTTCATCGTGGCTTTCCATATAAGTGACAAGATGAGGGAAAGACCACCCCCTTGTTTTGTATGAGCCCCAGCTAAGATCAGAAGCATATCCCATTGTGGCTTCATTGTACTCATGATTCATATTTCCCCAAAGCATTGCACCATAAGTTGATAATTCTATTTCTTCGCTGTTCTCGGCAAAGTGTTCAAGAATAACATAAGCCTGCGTATCAACGCTCCAGATTACATTAGCCATTCTTTCAAGTATAGAAATTCTTGCTGCATCATAAGCCCATCCATCACCGGGTGTATTTGTAAATCCTTTTGTAAAATCAAATCTGAAACCATCCACCTTGAAATCGTTTAGCCAGTGCTTGTTTACACGATCAACAAAATATTTTGTGGCGCCGCTTTCATGATTAAAATCATTTCCAAAACTAAAAACAGGGTTGGGGGAAACCTGATTGAACCAGGGGTTATTAGCTGCAGGACGATTGTTCGCTGAATCCCAATACAAACGAACAAGCGGGCATTGACCATAAGCATGGTTTAATACAATATCAAGAATTACTGCCATCCCCATGCTATGTGCTTTATCAATAAAAGATTTTAATTGATCAGCAGGACCGTAATATTTATCAAGTGCATAATGAAAACTTGAATTATAACCCCAACTGCTGTTTCCTTCGAATTCCATAACAGGCATAAGTTCAATTGCATTGATGCCAAGATTTTTTAGATAGTTCAAAGTATCTTCCAAAGTGTCGTAATCGTGTGCCGTAATAAAATCGCGGATGAGTAATTCATAAATAACTAAATCGGTTTTTAATGGCTTTTGAAAATCTGTTACCTGCCAGTCGTAAGGTGTTTGTGCTGTTTGGAGAACAGAAACAATTTCGCCTGTTTTACCGTAAGGGTAGGGTTTTAAATTCGGATAAGTCGAAGCGGAAATATATTGATCGTTTGAAGGATCGAGTACTTTTTCTGAATATGGTTCGGCTATTCTTATTTCACCATCAACAAGATATTGAAAAGCATATTCTGTCTGTGGAGTTAATCCTGAAATAGTAATCCACCAAATTGTGCTGTCGGGTGTGATTTCATTTTTATTCATAAAATAATTTATATCAGCTTTCCAATCATTAAAATCACCAATTACATAAATAAAATTTTTGTAAGGTGCATAAAGAGCCAGCGTCACGGTAGAATTATCAACGTAATTAATTCCGAGATCATTTCCTGCAGGCAGGGGTAAATTAACAATGGGTGGATTAATCATAATAACAAATTCGCTTGTATCCGAACTTCCTGAAACACTATTTGCAATAGCAGAAATGTAATTAGCGCCAACAGAATAGTTCGCTGCGAAGAAATCATATTGAAGTTCGGTCGTATTTGTTTGTGCCACCTGCAGCCCATTCACGAATAAAGTGAAATCCTGCACAAGTGTTCCAAGTTCAACACAAGTTAGAGAAATATTTAGAGTATCATCATCATTCATAAAATATGGAGAGCGAAGTGGATCGCCATACAAAACTGAAACTTGTGGATTATTTACAACAATCGTCAAACCGGCTTCATAAAGGTCGGCAAAAATATCCGCCCCACCCACATCGCGACCTGTTTTAGTAGCATCGGCACTTCTAAAAACAAAAGCAAGTTGTTGAATGTGTTCATTTGCGTCTGTGACAGAATAAAATTCACGCGGATATCCAATTGTCAACTCATATAAATCAGTTCCAATTCGGGTAAGAGCCGGTTGATTTGAGTTGTTTCCCCAATCACCGATAACGTGTTTCCAATCCGAAGGACCGCTGCTAAAATTAGTGATCACTCCCGTGTGAGCATAAACAGTCCCGGTGTATCCTTCAAGTCCCCCATCCCCTTCCTGCGCATTAAACTGAATTGTGATAGAATCATTTTCAGTTGAGTATTCCGGAATTGTTACGATTACCTGAGAGAAAACTTTAGTAATCAGTATTGTAAGAAAAATAAGTGTGAGTCTTAGCTGCATATTTTTTCCATTAAATATTAAATTCTTTTCTGATTTTAAAATAAAGAAAATTTAATTGTTCAAATAACCATTAATAATCTCAAGTACTCCGTAACTTATTGTAAATAAAGAAAAACTGATTGGATATTATTGCGATCTCACTTAATTTTCCATCACAATTTTATCAATCCATAAATAAATCAAAATAGGAATTTTATGACTTCAAAAGATTTTATTGAACTCGAAAGTAGATACGGCGCACATAATTATCATCCGCTTGACGTAGTGATTGCAAAGGGCAAGGGGGTGTGGGTTTGGGATGTTGAAGGGAAAAAATATCTCGATTTTCTATCGGCTTACTCCGCAGTAAATCAAGGGCATTGTCATCCTAAAATTGTAAATGCGATGATCGAACAGGCTCAAACGCTTACTCTAACATCGCGCGCTTTTTATAATAATGCACTTGGCGAATATGAAAAATTTGTGACCGAACTTTTGGGATATGATAAAGTTTTGCCGATGAATACAGGCGTGGAAGGAGATGAAACTGCTGTTAAGCTCGCACGTAAATGGGCTTATGAAGTTAAAGGAATAAAAAAATATGAAGCAAAAATTATTGTAGCGAATGAAAATTTTCACGGAAGAACTATGATGGCAGTTTCTGCTTCCACCGACCCTGATTGCTATGACGGTTACGGACCTTATGTGCCGGGCTTTATCAAAATCCCTTTTAATAATATTCCTGAATTCGAAAAGACTCTCGAAGACCCAAACGTTTGTGCATTTCTCATTGAACCAATTCAGGGGGAAGCAGGAGTCATGGTTCCCGATGATGGATACCTTAAAAAGGTTCAGGAACTCTGTAAAGCAAAAAATGTTTTACTCATTTGTGATGAAGTTCAAACAGGATTAGCGCGCACAGGAAAAATGCTTGCCTCTGAACATGAAAATGTAAAACCTGATATATTAATTCTCGGTAAAGCACTTTCGGGTGGAACAATGCCTATCTCCGCCGCACTTGCAAATGATGATATTATGTTAACGATAAAACCGGGACAGCATGGCTCAACATTTGGCGGTAACCCGCTTGCTGCAAGGGTTGCTGTTGCTTCATTAAAAGTTCTGATTGAAGAGAAGCTCGCTGAGAATGCAGAAAAAATGGGCAGAATATTCCGCGCTGAAATGCAAAAGCTTGTTGATGAACTTGAAATGGTTTCACTCGTACGTGGTAAAGGATTATTAAATGCAGTCGTTATAAAGCCGACAAAAAGCGGTAAAGATGCCTGGACTGTTTGCGTCGAACTGATGAATCAAGGTGTGCTTGCAAAACCAACTCACGGAGATATAATTCGTTTCGCCCCTCCTCTTGTAATCA
Source organism: Ignavibacteriales bacterium (assembly GCA_016709155.1). Classification (NCBI taxonomy): domain Bacteria; kingdom Pseudomonadati; phylum Ignavibacteriota; class Ignavibacteria; order Ignavibacteriales; species Ignavibacteriales bacterium. The sequence continues at coordinate 292,962 of JADJEI010000006.1, forward strand.
ATGAAGACGAGATGAAGACGGCAACGGAAACGATCGGAAAAGTTCTTCGTAAAATGCAGGCAGAGAATTGAGTTTTATCTCGAAATAAATTTATTAGTGAATCTTAGAGCTTTCGTGTCTTTGTGGCGTCTTCTTTAAAAAGAAAAAGGCACTGCCACAAAGACTCAAAGTCACAAAGAAAAATATTAATCAAGTAACGATTGAAGTGAATCCTTAGTTTCTGCAATTGCTTTTTCAAGCGCCTTCATTCGATCCATTAAATTTGCAATATCGAAATGCTTGCCGGAAATTTCTACGGCTAATGCTTCATCTCCAACTTTTTTAGCACCAACTGAATAACTTGAACCTTTCAAAGTGTGTGCTTCGCGAACTAATCGGTCCATCTCATTTGTTAGAAAAAATTCCTCCAAATTTTTAAATCGGCGTAAAGAATCTCCGACATATTCTCTTACCAATTCCCGTTTGAAAGAAGGATCGCCGCCTGTAGCTTTTTCGAGCTGCATAAAATCAAATATAGGATTCTCTATTGATCTGATCGAATTTTCTTCAACATTGGAATCATCTGAAATATTAAGCCACTGATCAAGTTTGCTTATTAAAATATCAGCTTCGATGGGTTTAGAAAGATAATCATTCATGCCGGCGGCAAGACATTTTTCTCTATCGCCTGCAAGAGCATGAGCTGTGAGTGCAATTATCGGTATCGCTTTACCGTTCGCTTCACCCCGGATTCTTGCGGTAGCTTCAAACCCATCAACTTCCGGCATTTGAACATCCATCAATATCACCGAAAACTTTTTTGCCTGATACAATTCAACAGCCTCTGCTCCGTTGCCTGCTACTTCAACTTTAAACCCGGCTTGATTTAAAATTCTTACTACTACTTTTCGGTTAATCAGATTATCTTCAGCGAGTAAAATATTGAACCCCTCCCTGCTCAGTTTTAGTTCTTCATTTTTCTGTTTACTCCTCTTTGGATGAATGAAATAACCAGAGGCTGAAACTTTCGTGCTGCTGCCTTTCTCATCCTGTACAACATCACTTAATTTTAATTTTAGTGTGAAGTGAAAAATTGAACCGGAATTTGGAATACTTTCAACCCGGATTTTCCCGCCCATCATATTGACAAATTCTTTTGAGATGGCTAAACCAAGTCCTGTGCCTCCGTATTTTCTTGAGTTCGAACCATCAACTTGAGTGAATGGTTCAAATATTTTCTCCAATCGCTCTGAGGGGATGCCGATACCGCTGTCTTTTACTGCTGCGGTAACCAAAACATATTCAGAGGTAATCTGTTTAGAATCAAGTAGAATTATAATTTCACCAAACTGTGTGAACTTAATTGCATTCGACAAAAGATTCATAAAAATCTGCCTGATCCGGGTCGGGTCACCTTTAAGATAAAGGACTGAATTCTCTTTTATTTCCTTAATAATGGTCAGATCTTTTTCAATCGCTTTTGGTGAAACGATAGCAATAACATCATCAATAACTTTTTCGATATTAAAATCTATTTCTTCCAATTCCATTTTGCCGGACTCAATTTTAGAAAAATCAAGGATGGTGTTAATGATATCCAGTAATGTTTCTGCGGATTGCTTCGCGCTGGCGGTAAACTGTTTTAATTCTTCTTTGGTATTAAATGAATCAGAATCTATAAGTGCGAGATAGCCAATTATACCATTCATCGGAGTGCGGATCTCATGACTCATATTAGCGAGATATTTACTTTTTAAAATGCTTGCTTCTACCGCCTCCTTTGCAAGCAGTTCGGCTTTTATCTTTGCCTTTTCCAATTCCTCGGCATATTTTTTTTGAAGCTGCTCGGATTCTACCTGCGCTGTAATATTGTGTAAACTTCCCTGTAAATAATCATTGCCCAGATCATCGCGTAAGATTTGCAAATGAAATTTTGAATATAATTTTGCTCCATCTTTCTTTTTCAGAACTACATCACATTCGTTTGAATCGTTTTGCCTTGCCGCGATTAATAATTTTTTAAACTCTGTTTCATCAGCAAAAAAATTATTATTTAAATTAAGGTTGAAGATATCTTCATAATTCTCATATCCAAGTAGATCAAAAAATGATTTGTTTGCAAGTAGAATTCTTCCTTTCAAATCAGTTTGAAAAATTCCATCGAAAGAATTATCAAATATGGAGCGGTACTTTTTCTCCGACTTTTCCATAATTGAATTTCTTTCATTGACGAGCAATCGAAGTTTGAAATTTATCATGCTCGCTACAACTGAAATCACACTTAAAAATAAAACGAATAAAACAGATTCATAAAGATTTGGTAAAAAGTAAATGTCCTGCTTGCCTAAAATTATTGCGGCGGCGAAGACTGTGTTATAATAGATTGCAACAATTATTTGATTCTTTACTGCCCATGTTAAAAAAAGTGCTGAAGTAAAAATCAGTAAGGCTACAATCTGCGCATTAACAAAAAGAGTGGATGGAATGAGATAGATCATGTATCCCGAGGAGATAATAATAGTAAGCAATAACAGATGCATTAATGCAACTGTTTTTTTCAGGGCTTTGCCAAAATAAAGGTAAAGCAAAACCAAGAATGCGATCACTGTGGAGAATAAGCGCGCAAAATATATCTGCCACGAAAATTGATTAAAATATTTTATTTCAAATATCATGGCGAATAAGCCGGCTATTGAAACTAATATTGCAATTATTTTTAGCGGAGTGATAAGTAATGTTTGATCGTCTTCAGACAAAGATCCTTCAACATTCGGAGGGAATCCATCCTCCATAAATATTTTTATGATAGGCGAATGGTTTACTTTATTATTTTCTAACATTTCAACTCTCTTAATTTCAGTATGTTAAGTTGCTGCGACACAGTAGCAACATAATTATTTATACAACACAATATAAAATAAAAAAAATAGTGCTCATTTTTCTAAAATTTGTATAGATTGAAGAAAAGGAATAATTATTTTTTTTATGCTTGATTTTCTTTACTCAATTGACTTATCAATATTTTTTTTCATCAATCATAATTTGTCCACAGTTTTTCTGGACAAATTTTTTTCATTGATCACTGATGTTACTAAATGGTATATCGCCTATGTAATATTACTTGGAATATTATTTCGTTACGGCGGTAAAAAAGGAAGAGTTGCGGCAGTCGCAGTGATCCTTTTGATTATCTTCAGCGATCAGCTTGGAGCAAAACTGTTCAAAGAATTATTTCAGCGAGTTCGTCCGTGTAATGCACTTGTTAACGTACTTACACCACTTGGATGCACCGGCAGTTTTTCATTTCCATCAAATCATGCTTTAAATAATTTTGCTGTCGCTGTTTTCTTTTATCGCTTGTATCCGAATTTAAAATGGGTACTTTTTATAACGGCAGTGCTCATATCATTATCAAGAGTCTATCTCGGTTTACACTACCCGTCAGATGTAATCGGCGGTGCGTTGATTGGATCTGTAATTGGGTATGGTTTCTCAATTGTCATCAATAGAATCAACTCTCGATTAAAATATTAGCCGGATAAATTCATGTCAAATTTTTGGAAATTAAAAATATCTTTTCTTCAATGCATAAATCTAATAATTATTTTCGCCTCGGCGCTTCACACAAATATTGAGGATGATTCTGATTCTACTAAATTTGTCATTCACACTTTTCAAATGGCTTCGGAAGATTCAAGTGTGTGATAGATATTAATTATCCCGAACTTCTATCATTAAAAGATAAATTTATGCAGGATACATTAAATAGGTTTTTAAAAAATGAATTTATACACGAAGATGAAATTGATATTTCCGATTGTGATCCTGATATAGGTTCGACACTTGAAATAAATTGCTATGTTGAATTCAACTCCTCAGATTTAATTTCAATTGTTCATAATTTTATACATTCAATGGAGGGGCTCATGGTTATTATGGTCACGATGGTTATAATCTGGATTTAAACGCCGGGAAATTACTTATGCTTACTGATATAATAGATTCCAAAATGCTGGATGAATTGACTTCGATATCTGAAAAGAAAATGATTGAAGAATTTGAAGTTGAAAGGTTTACTGATATTGGTCTTTTCGAAGAAAAATTAACAATTTCTGCCGAGCAGGATTTTTATCTAACCAACAATGCACTGGTCATCGAATTTGATCCTTACGAAATTGGTCCTTATGTAATGGGAGATGTTGAAATACTTCTTCCATGGAATGAGATTGAGAATTTGATGGTTAGTGATTTTAAATTAAAAAAATTAGAGCAATAATTTTATGTATTATAAAAAAGATCAATTAGTAATTCGATCCGCTTCGGCAAATGACGTACCCATTCTTTTAAAATTGATTAAAGAATTGGCTGAATATGAAAAACTTTCGCACTCAGTTATCGCTACCGAGGAATTACTATTGAATTCATTGTTCGGTAATGACAAATCGGCGGAAGCATTAATTGCAGAGTTAGAAGGTGAAGCGGCGGGAATGGCTATTTTCTTTTATAATTTTTCAACATTTTTAGGCAGATCTGGAATTTATCTCGAAGATTTATTCGTTCGACCGCAGTTTCGTGGACTCAATATTGGGAAAACACTTCTCATCCAATTAGTAAAAATTGCAAAGCAAAAAAACTGCGGCAGAGTTGAATGGGCTGTGCTCGATTGGAATCTTCCTGCCATCGAATTTTATAAAAAGCTTGGCGCTGAAGCAATAAATGACTGGACTATATTCAGAATAACAGAAGATAAAATAAACGAACTTGCATCTCAGTGATTTTCATTTATTCATTTTGAATGAAAATCTTTATTTTTACACTAACTTTATACCATTCATTTAGAAAATAAAATAAGGTACAATAATGGCAGAAATGAAAAGAGTTGTAGTAACCGGAATGGGTGCATTAACTCCGATTGGATTAACAGTAGAGGAATTCTGGAACTCGATGATGAATTCAGTAAGCGGCTGTGCATTCATAAAAAGTTTTGACACTTCCAAAATCGAAACAAAATTTGCTTGCGAACTAAAAGGATTTGAACCCACAAATTATATTGATAAAAAAACTGCGAGACGAATGGACAAGTATGCCCAGTATGCAATGGCTGCGGCAAAGATGGCAGTTGAAGACAGCGAATTGAAAACCGAAACTTTATCAGACGCCGAACGTGCCAGGATCGGCGTTGTGTTTGGAAGCGGCATCGGAGGAATTGATACTTTTTATCAGCAGTCTATAATAAATCATACTCAAGGACCCGGTAGAATTTCCCCATTCTTTATTCCGATGCTGATACCGGACATAGCAAGCGGATATATTTCTATGCAATATGGATTCAGAGGACCAAACTACTGTATTGTATCTGCATATTGCTACTGCAAATAATAATATGATTGATGCTTACCTGCTGATTAAGAATGGCGTTGCAGATATAATTATTTCCGGCGGAAGTGAAGCACCGCTAAACGAAATGGGTGTCGGAGGTTTTAATGCTTCTCGTGCATTATCAACACGAAATGAAAGCCCTGAGTCTGCCAGCCGTCCATTTGATGCTACAAGAGATGGATTTGTTATGGGTGAAGGTGGTGGGGCACTTGTGTTAGAAGAACTTGAACATGCAATAAAACGAAACGCAAAAATCTATGCTGAAATAATAGGTTTTGGACTTTCGGCTGATGCTTACCACATCACTGCACCCCATCCCGAAGGAACAGGCGCAATCCTCGCAATGGAAATGGGTTTACAAACAGCAAACATAAAACCGGAAGCAGTTGATTATGTCAATATGCACGGAACATCAACACAGCTTGGTGATATTGCAGAAACTAAAGCAATCAAAAAAATATTCGGCGAGTACGCATACAAGTTAAATGTCTCTTCGACGAAAAGTATGACAGGACATTTGCTCGGTGCTGCAGGTGCTGTTGAAGCTATCGCATCAATTCTCGCAATTAAAAATGATACTATTCCACCGACAATAAATTTTTCACATCCCGATCCTGAGTGTGATTTAAATTATACTTTTAACAAACCACAAATGAGAAAAGTGAACATTGCGATGAGTAATGCTTTTGGCTTTGGCGGTCATAATACTTCAGTCGTATTTAAGAAATATTCCTGATGGATTTATTTTTCGCAATTCTGGCATTTACTTTAGCCATTTTTTCTGTAATCATTTTTTTTAGATTCAGAAATAGAATTGTTGATCCTTTACAAAGGAATAATCTTTTTTAATTCTTGGAACTATCTGGATGATTACAGGTTTACTGATTGAAGTACTAACTATCAGCTTCATCGGTTTAGTTTTTTTTATAATAGGAATTACAAATAAAATTATATCGCTGAAAAGTTGAATAATTATTCAATAATATTGTTTTCAATATTTAGATTACCGATTCTAAAATAGGTTGAATTAAATTTTTTAATTTGTTATTGTTAGTCCTAAAAGGAGTTAAAATATGTCTGATAAAATATTAAGACGATTTTTTACAATACTGATAACAATGATTGTGGCTGCACAGTTTATTTTAGCACCTGGTGTTGAAGCCCAAAGCATTGAATCAATTAACGGAGAGATCGGAAGCGGTGGAAGCAGCTCAAGTGTGGAAGAAAGCGGAAATAGCGGGACAACGTTATTCGTTCTTGCCGGTGTGGCTGTGGCTGCTCTTCTGATTTATAAGTTTGTATTTTATAAAGACAAAAACCCTGTCATAGAAGATGCAAGTGATTCAACAAGTACCGACAGCCAATCTATTCTCCAGGAAAAAGTTTTTCAATTTGGTGAAAAGAATTATTCCGAAGCTAATAAATTAAAAGATGAATTGCCGGTAAATTTATTCGTTAGTTTAAATCGGAATAAATTTTTAAGAAGCGATAGCCATGTAAGCGTTGGATTGTCTTACAGATTTTAACTAAGCGATTATCTTTTATTAATCAGTCTGATCATTTCGCGGACTGCTTCAGATATCCCTGTGAATGCAGCTCGCGCAATAATTGAATGCCCGATACTAATTTCGTCAATGTTTTCTAATTCACGGAATACTTTAATATTCTGATAATTCAATCC